>JANPFJ010000019.1:0-1345 GCA_031423355.1 Gemmatimonadaceae bacterium
GGAGTTCGAGTTCACTGCTCTTCTGCAACACCGCCGCGAGGGCGGCCAGGGCATACTCGCTCGCGTCGACATGTCGACCGTCTTGATGCAGATCCGTCACGGCGCTGCGGACTTGCGCGAGGGCGACACCGCCCGCCGTGCTCGGCAGCGTCGTGTGCGCCGATGCGGGTTCGTGCAGGGTGGAGGCGGTGGGCGCGGACGTCATGCGTGCCGATCACTACCCCGCGATCACGCGCAGGTTTCACGACGACGCACACGTTCGCGTTACACGGTTCGCGTTACACGGTTCGCGTTGCACGCTTCGCGTAGTGCGCATGTCGGTGCGCATGTCGCGTCGTGCCCGCGCGCACGATGATGTGCGCCGTGCCGGCTCAGGCGGTCCGGACGATCGCCGACGTGTGTGGCGCATGGGGCGACCGATACCAGCGCCGCTGCCGCCGGGCATGGCGGAGATCGACGCCCTCGAGCAAGAGCAACAACTCGCCCGCATCGACGTCCACGTGCTGCTGCCCCGCACGCGGTGCCATCGGCAGGCGAAACGTGCCGCGTTCCAGCCGCTTGTACACCACCACATAGCCGGTGCGATCCCACGCGAGCAGTTTGATCCGATCACGTCGCTTGTTCAGGAACACGAAGAGATGGCCGCTCATAGGGTCGGCGCCGATCACGCTCCGCGTGAGCGCCGACAAGCCATCAAAGCCGCGTCGCAAATCACAGGGCGCGGCGGCCACGTAGATGCGGACCGCCGCGGACAGCGTGAACATCTCAGGCGTGCGGCTCGAGCGCGGCCAGCACCGCGCGGAGCGCCTCGGGCGCCACGCCGCGGACCCGAATCATTTGAATCTCCAGCGGGGCGGCGTCCCCCGTGTCGCCGCGCGCCGGCAGCACGCGCACGGGATGGAACCCTTCCAGTCCGCGGTCGGTCGCCGCGCCGCGCGCGTCCGTCGTCGTGATCCGATAGTAGAGCCGGTGCACCGCGATGCCGTAGCGGCGCGCAAACGCCGCCGGCGACTCGCCACTCCGACGCCACGCCGCCACGATCCGCTGCCCCTCGTCCTCGCTCCACACCCGCTGCGCCGCGAGCCGCTGCACGTCGCCATCCATCGTGTCCATCATTGCTCCTTTCGTTTGTCGTGAACCCACCGAACGAAAGAAGTTCGTTACGCCATCACCGCATGGAAACATGGGAAATCCGGACGCTTACAGATAGGCGACAAAATGGAGTCCAGTTCACCCTGATCCTCCGCTGGACACTCCACCACCACTTTGGTGGGCCGCCAAGCAATCAGCATGGCACGGAGGGCCCGCACCTCAGCCTGGCGTTTGCTCGAAAGCATCTTGGGTA
>JANPFJ010000020.1:0-8456 GCA_031423355.1 Gemmatimonadaceae bacterium
GTGGTGTTTCTCGACGAGCCGACTGGCGGTGTCGATCCGATCACGCGGCGCCAGTTCTGGGAGTTGATCTACCAGGCTGCCGCACGGGGAACGACAGTGTTCGTGACGACGCACTATCTGGACGAGGCGGAGTACTGCGACAGGCTGTCGATCATGGTCGATGGTCGGGTGGCAGCGCTTGGCACGCCGAGCGCGCTGAAAGCGGAGTTCTCCGCGCCAACGCTGGATGATGTCTTCGTTCGGCTGGCGCGCGGATCCGTTGCCGGGGCCGCGTAGTGGTCGGAAGATTCTCATCGGGCAGAGCGCTGCGCGCCTTCATGCTGAAGGAGGTACGGCATCTGCTGCGCGACCGGCAGACGCTGACGATCCTGTTGCTGCTGCCCATCGCACAGCTGTTGCTGTTTGGGTTTGCGGTCCGTACGGATGTCAGCCAGGTGCGTGTCGCGGTCGTCGCGCCATCTCCGGACGCTGTGACCGCAGCATTGCGCTCACGGTTCGAACACAGCGGACGGTTCCGGTTGTTGCCGCCGCTGCTGAATCCGGACTCGCTGGACGCGCTCTTTCGCTCGGGGCAGGCGGACGTGGGTGTGGTGCTCGAGCCGGGCCTGTCGTCGCGGCTGGCTGCCGGTGTGCCGACGGCAGTACTCGTCGTGACGGACGCGGCGGACCCGAATACCGGCACCACGATGAAGAACTATGCCAGCGCCGTCGTCCGCGACTGGGTGGCCAGCCTTGGTCAGGCCACGGGTGTCGTGCGACTCGAGACGCGGATGCGGATGCGATTCAATCCGACGCTGGAGAGTGTCAATCTCTTCGTGCCCGGGCTGATCGCGTTGATCCTGACGATGGTGACGTCGCTGATGACGGCGATCTCGCTGTCGCGCGAGAAGGAGCGAGGCACGTTCGAGGTGCTGCTCGTGTCGCCGTTGCACCCGTGGCAGATCATCATCGGCAAGGTGCTGCCGTACCTTGCCCTCGCCATGGCGAATGTGGCGACCATCCTGCTGGCCGCCTGGCTGGTCTTCGATGTGCCGTTCCGTGGCAGCCTGGCGCTGCTGCTCGCCTCGAGCATGCTCTTCTCGCTGGTCGGCCTTGCGCTAGGCGTGCTGATCGCATCAGTCACATCCTCACAGCTGGCCGCGATGCTGGCCGCGCTGGGTGGCACGATGCTGCCGAACACGATGCTGTCCGGATTGATCTTCCCGATATCGAGCATGCCGCAGCCGCTTCAGATGGTCACGAACATCGTTCCGGCGCGCTGGTTCATCGAGATCGTGCGCGGGATCATGCTGAAGGGCGTTGGCCTGACGATGCTCTGGCCGCAGCTGCTGGTGCTGGCGGTGATGCTGCTGGTGCTGCTTACGCTCGCGATCCGCAAGACGTCGGTGCGGCTGGCCTGATGCTGCGATCCCTGCGCGTGCTGCTGACGAAGGAGTTTCTCCAGATCCGGCGCGACGTCGTCATTCTGCGCATGCTGCTGGTGATGCCGCTGCTGCAGCTGCTCGTGCTGGCCAATGCGGCGACCTTCGAGATCAAGACCTCGGACCTCTGGGTGGTGGATCAGGACCGCACGCCGGCGGCGCGAGCGCTCGTGGATCGGTTCACGGCCACCACGCGTTTTTCGGTCGCTGGCTACTCGGTCGATGCCCGAGCTGGCGACGACGCGCTTCTGCGGGGCTCGGCGAATGCCATCCTGGTGATTCCGGCGGCGTTCGAGCGTGATATCGTGCGCGACCGTTCGGCGCGGGTACAGCTGGTGCTGAATGCCGTCAACGGATCGCAGGCGGGGCTGATTCAGTCGTATGCCAGCGAGATCATCGCCCGCTACTCGGAGGAGCTGGCGCGCACGCTGTTGCCATCGCGGCGTGCAGTCGGGACAGGCACTGAACGGGCGCCGGTCCGCGGACAGCCGGTGATCGAGATCCGGACGCGGGCGCGCTACAACACATCGCTCGACTACCAGCG
The DNA here is from genome assembly GCA_031423355.1 of Gemmatimonadaceae bacterium. Taxonomy (GTDB): domain Bacteria; phylum Gemmatimonadota; class Gemmatimonadetes; order Gemmatimonadales; family Gemmatimonadaceae; genus JACMLX01. The sequence continues at coordinate 1,966 of JANPFJ010000020.1, forward strand.
GTTCATGGTGCCGGGCATTCTCGTGCAGCTCATCACGCTCATCGGCACACTGATGACGGCGCTCAATATCGTGCGCGAAAAGGAAGCCGGGACGCTCGACCAGTTGAACGTGACGCCGATCCGTCCCTCCGCGTTCATCGTGGCAAAGCTGCTGCCGCTCTGGATCATCGGGCTGGCGGAATTCGCCGCAGGGCTCGTGATTGCGCGAGTGATCTTCAGCGTTCCGATCGAAGGCAGCGTCCTGCTCCTGCTGTTCGGCGCCGCGATCTATCTGCTGGCCGCGCTCGGTCTGGGCCTGTGGGTCTCGACGATCTCCGACACCCAGCAGCAGGCGCTCTTCGTGACGTTCTCGCTGATCATGGTCTATCTGCTGATGAGCGGGCTGTTCACCCCGGTGCGCGCGATGCCGCGGTGGGTGCAGGTGGTGGCCCAGGTGAACCCGATGATGCATTTCATCGCCATGACGCGGGCCATCCTGCTGAAGGGGGCTGGGTTCGGGGACGTCTGGCGGCAACTGCTGGCGCTGGCTCTCCTCGGCACGGCGATGCTGGGGTTGTCTGTGTCGCAGTATCGAAAGCGGGCGGGGTAGACTCAGTCTGCCGCCGTGCTGCGGCTGCCGTGCCGCTGTGTATGATGTGGTTCGCGTTCACTTCCATCGCCGCCTGTGGCCATCCCCGAACGCCGGACGGAGCGTGAAGAAACCTGGGAAGAAACCTGGCCTGATAGTCCTCGCGGCGGTGTGCGCGGTCCTCAGTGGATGTGAACGTGATGGCAGTGCGCCACCGCTCGCCGCGGCGAACCCGGATGATTGGGCGGTCACCGGCGGCGAGCCGACGAACCAGCGATACTCATCGTTGACGGAGATTTCCCGGGCCAACGTCAAGAAGCTCACGGTCGCGTGGACGTATCACACCGGCGACGCCCCGGCTGGTCACTCCGAAATGCAGGCCACCCCGATCGTCATCGGCGGCGTGATGTATACCACGACGCCGGCGCTCAGTGTGGTGGCGTTGCGTGCTGACAGTGGCACGCTGCGATGGTCGTTCGATCCTTTCGCGGGTCGGTCCCGCGACCTGCACGCCAATCGTGGTGTCGTGTTCTGGCGTGAGGGAACGGAACAGCGGGTTCTGTTCACCGCAGGGCGCCGCCTGTATGCGCTGTATGCAGCATCGGGCCGACCGATTCTCACCTTTGGTGATTCAGGCTGGGTGGATCTCGGCGCGGGGCTCGGTCGGGACATTGGCACTGCGTCCGTGATCGCGACCAGTCCCGGCGTCATCTATCGCGATGTCCTGATCCAGGGCACACGTGTTGGCGAGGGTGATGGCGCGGCGCCCGGTCATGTCCGGGCGTTCGACGTGCGCACGGGGAAGGTGCGCTGGACCTTCCGCACCATTCCGCAGCCTGGTGAACCCGGGTACGACACGTGGCCGCCGGACGCCTGGAAGTCGGCGGGCGGGGCCAACTCGTGGGCCGGCATGAGCGTGGACGTGGCGCGCGGTCTGGTGTTCGTGCCAACTGGTTCGGCAACGCCAGACTTCTATGGCGGTGATCGGCGCGGTCAGAATCTGTATGCGAACACGTTGCTCGCACTCGACGCGGCAACGGGTGAGCGACGGTGGCACTTTCAGACGGTGCACCACGACGTCTGGGATCGCGACCTGCCGGCCGCACCCAACCTGCTGACGGTGACGCGCGAAGGAAAACGGGTTGATGCCGTCGCGCAGATCACCAAAACCGGCTTCGTCTATCTCTTCGATCGGCAGAGCGGTGTGCCGTTGTTCCCGGTGGAGGAACGTCCGGCACCGGTATCCGATCTTGCGGGTGAGGTGACCGCCGCAACACAGCCGTTCCCCTTGCGGCCCGCGCCGTTTGCACGGCAGATCATGCGTGACTCGGATCTCACGACGCTGTCGCCTGTGTCGCACGCGGCGGCGCTCAGCCGGTTCCGCACGTTGCGAAGCGACGGACTGTTTGCACCGCCGAGCAGGCAGGGGACCATCGTCCTCCCCGGATTTGACGGTGGTGGTGAATGGGGCGGTGCCGCTGTCGATCGACAGAGTGGCGTGCTGTATGTCAGTGCGAGCGACGTGCCGTGGATTGCGGCCTTGCGCGATACGGCACGCCTCGGGAGCGTGACGAATTCCGTGCGGACAGGTCGTGAGGTGTACGCCGCAAGCTGCGTCTCGTGCCACAAGGCGGATCGCATCGGTGACCGCGATCGCGTACCCTCGCTGGTGGGTATCGGTAGTCGTCGCACGGCGGCAGAGGTCCGTCAGGTGCTCGATGGCGGCAAGGGATTCATGCCGTCATTCGCGGCACTGCGCGAGCAGGAGAAGCAGGCGGTCGTGGCCTATCTCCTGAACCAGCCGCCACCAGTGCCGGCGGACGACGCATCACCACACGCCGCCGAGCTCGCGGCGTCACGCGGGCGGCCAACCAGGTCGCGCTACGAGTTTGTCGGCTACGAACGGTGGCGCACACCTGACGGGTTTCCGGCGATCAAGCCGCCGTGGGGCACGCTCAGTGCGATCGACATGAACACCGGCCAGTACAAGTGGCGCACGGTGCTCGGTGCGTACCCCGCGCTCACGGCGCGTGGCATCGCGCCCACTGGTACCGAGGTCTATGGCGGGCCCATCGTGACGGCGGGTGGTGTGGTCTTCATTGCGGCAACGCAGGACAACAGGATTCGGGCCTTCGATGCGTCGGACGGGACGCTGATCTGGGAAGCCGCACTCCCTGCTGCGGGCTACGCAACGCCGAGCACGTATCGTGTGAATGGACGGCAGTACGTGGTGATCGCGTGCGGGGGCGGGAAGCTCGGATCACCGTCGGGCGATGCCTACGTGGCGTTCGCGCTGCCGTGAATCGCGGTGGCCCGGACCCCCTCACCTACCGGTGATACCTGGCCGTACTTCGGATATCATGTGCCAGGCTCCACGACTCGACCACCCAGCCCCGCTGCCGGAATCGATGCCATGACACTCCTGCTCAACGCCGCCGACTTCGAATCACAGGCCCGCGAACGGCTTCCGCAATCGGTGTACGACTACTACGCCGGCGGCGCGGGCGACGAGATCACGATCCGCGAGAACGTCGCCGCCTGGTCCCGCGTGCGACTGTTGCCACGCGTGCTGGTGGATGTCGGGAGCATCGATCTCCGGACGACGGTGCTGGGGCAGGCATTGTCGATGCCGATCATCACGGCACCCTGTGCGTTGAACGCGCTGGCGCATCCGGATGGCGAGCTGGCGGTGGGGCGGGCAGTGTCGGCCGAAGGGACGATGCAGGTACTGAGCACGCTCAGCTCGTATGCGCTCGAGGAGGTCGCCGCGTCGTCGCCCGCACCGCGCTGGTTCCAGCTCTATGTGTATCGCGACCGCGAGATCACCAGGGCCTTGGTGCAACGTGTCGAGCGTGCCGGATACACGGCGATCTGCCTGACGGTGGATGTGCAGCGGCCGGGCAATCGTGAGCGTGATCTCCGCAACGGCTTCAAGGTGCCGCCCCACATCCGGGCGGCGAACTTCGGTGACGCGATCGAGGATGTGGCAGATGGCTCGGCGCTGCTCAAGTACATCAACGATCAGTTCGATCCCACGCTCACCTGGGAAGCAGTGGATTGGCTGCGCAGCATCACGCAGCTGCCAATCATCGTGAAGGGCATTCTCTCGCCGGCTGACGCTCGCCTCGCCGTGATGCATGGTGTGGCCGGCATCGGTGTGTCGAATCACGGCGGTCGTCAGCTCGACACGGTGGTCACGCCGTGTGATGCGTTGTCGGCGATTGTCGACGCTGTCGGCGAGAGCGCCGAGGTGTTCGTCGATGGCGGCATCCGGCGTGGCACCGACGTGCTGAAGGCACTGGCGATGGGTGCTCGTGCGGTGCTGATCGGTCGGCCGTATCTGTGGGGGCTGTCGGTGGATGGCGAACGCGGCGTGCGGCGTGTGCTCGCGCTGTTGCGGGATGATCTCGCGTTGTCGATGGCGCTGGCCGGAACACGGGATGTCAGCGATCTCTCGCCGGGGTTGATCGTGTAGCCGCCGCCGTGGGGCGCATCGTGCATCTTGCTCGCCCGCGCGTGCTCGTCACAGGCTCCGTTGACCCATCGTGCACCGGTCGAGCATCGATCGCGATCAACGGAGCATCTGATGAGCTCAACGATGGTGACGCAATTTCGGGTGGCGCGGTATGCAGCTCAGAGATCGTGCATCGCGTGACGTCTCGCTTCCGGTACTTGAAGCGGTCCGGTCACGCGGGCACATGCCGAGCCCCCTTCCGTGACATGATCATGCACCTCACACGTCCGATGTTCCTCGCGGCGCTCGCTGTCGCCGGGTTCAGTGCCTGCACCGGCCCAACCGATGCATCACAATCCGCGCAACCGATCATCAGGTCACTTCCGCGCGCACTCAGCGGTGACGAGCAGGTCGCGGCAACCGCGACCACTGAATTCGGTCTGGCACTCTTCCGATCCGTCAACGCCCGCACCGCGCGCGACAGCAATCTCGCCCTGTCCCCGATCTCGGCGTCGCTGGCGCTCGGGATGCTGCTGAATGGCGCGGAGGGTGAAACGCTGACGCAGGTGCGTGGAACGCTGGGGTTCGGCGACCGGCCGGTGGCGCAGGTGAATGCAGCCTACAAGGCACTGATTCCCCTCCTGTCGTCGCTCGACCCGTCGGTGAAGATGACATTTGCCAACGCGGCCTGGTTCGATGTCAGGGCACCCGCGTCAGCGGCGTTCGCGCAGACGATTACTGATGCCTTTGCTGGCCGGGTGTCATCACTGCCACTCACCGCCCCCTCGACGATCACCACCATCAACCGCTGGGCGTCCGACGCCACGAACGCAAAAATCACAAAGATCGTCGAGAGTTTCAGCAGCGATGACGTCGCAATGCTGGCGAATGCCACGTACTTCAAGGGACGGTGGCGGTCGCAGTTTGACGCGAGCGATACGCGCCCGCTGCCGTTTTCGGTGACCGCATCGGTCACTGCGCAGGTGCCGACGATGTCCAGGGCCGACGGATTGCTGCGTCTCGCGCGGTTGCCGGACGGGACGCAGATCGGTGAGCTGCCCTACGGCGGCGACGCCTTCGTGATGGATGTGATCATGCCGCCGCAGGGCAAGCTGGAATCGACGATCGATTCGCTGACGCCGGCCCGGTGGCGAGCCATGCTGGCACTGCTGCCGGATTCTGCGGGAAAACTGCGAATTCAGCTGCCGAAGTTCCGGCTGGTAGTGTCCCGGAAATTGAACGAGGATCTCGCACGCCTTGGCATGCCGCGGCCCTTCACCAACGGCGGTGCGCAGCTCGCACCGATGTTCGCGGTGCCGACCGGCCCACTCATGATCAGTTCCGTCGCCCAGTCGATCTATGTTGATGTGAACGAGGAGGGGACGGAAGCAGCGGCGGTCACTTCAATCATCGTTGGGGTCACCTCGTTGCCGCCGTCCTTCGTCGTCGACCGTCCCTTCCTGTTCGTGATCCGTGACCGGCTGACCGGCACCCTGTTGTTCGTGGGGAAGGTCGTCCGACCCACCGCGCCGTAGGACGCGCCGTCCTGGCGGGAACAACCAGACTCGCGAGAGGATAGACTGTGCAGCAGGCGACCCGGTCCGGTGTCGCCGCTGCCGACCTCCACGCCGATTCCCATGCTTCGCCTTCTCCTTCGTTCGGCCCTTGCCGCGCCGGTTGCCCTCACGATTGCCTGCACCAGCAGTGCATCCGCCGCCACCGCCGATGCGACCGTTCCGCAGCCACCGGCTGATGCTCCTGCACTCACGGCAGGTACCCAGACCGCGGTCTTCGCCGGCGGCTGCTTCTGGGGGGTGGATGCGGTCTTCAAGCATGTGAAAGGCGTGACTCGCGTCGTCTCCGGCTATGCTGGGGGCGCGAAGGAGACGGCGATCTACGAGGAAATCGGCAGCGGCAGCACCGGCCACGCCGAGGCTGTCGAGGTCACGTATGATCCGGCGGTGGTGTCGTACGGCACGCTGTTGAAGGTGTTCTTCACCGTGGCGCACGATCCGACGGAGCTGAACCGCCAGGGGCCGGACACTGGGCCGCAGTATCGGTCGACGATCTTCATCGGCAACGAGGCGCAGCGGACGGCGGCCACGGCGTACATCGCGGAGCTCACGAAGGCTGGGGTGTATCGCAAGCCGATCGTGACGACGCTGGAGCCGTTGACGAAGTTCTATGCGGCGGAGGCGTATCACCAGGACTATCTGGCGCAGCATCTGACGCAGGCGTACATCGTGTATAACGATTTGCCGAAGTTGGAGGTGTTGAAGCGGCGGATGCCGGAGGTGTACGTGGCGCGGTGATCTGCTCATCGCGCGAGCGAACAGTGCTCACGCGGGAGGGAGGCTCATCGCCGGTGGTGGCAGGCCCGCGTCGTCCTATCGAGCGCTGGGACTCGAGGGAACCAGCGCCCGGACGAGGGTCGGGAACTCGTCGAAGCTGTCGGTGGCGACGTTGAAG
>JANPFJ010000021.1:0-2199 GCA_031423355.1 Gemmatimonadaceae bacterium
GGTTTCGCGGCCAAGGTGAGCGCGGGGATGAATGAGTCGTTCCTCGAGTCCGAGTGCGTGTCGTGCGGCGCCTGTGTCCAGGCCTGCCCGACGGCGACGCTGACCGAGAAGACCATCATCGATGCCGGCCAACCCGACCGGGTGGTGAAGACGACCTGCGCGTACTGTGGCGTCGGCTGTTCGTTCCGGGCGGAGATGAAGGGCAACGACGTGGTGCGTATGGTGCCGGACATGGATGGTGGTGCCAACGAAGGGCACTCGTGCGTCAAGGGACGCTTCGCATGGGGCTACGCCAGCCATGGCGACCGCGTGCTCGCCCCATTGATCCGTGACAGCGTCGAGGACGAGTGGCGCACCGTCAGCTGGGACGAGGCGATCGATCACGCCGCGACCCGATTTCAGTCGATCCAGGCACAGTACGGGCGCGGTGCCATCGGCGGCATTTCCTCGTCGCGCTGCACGAACGAAGAGGTCTACGTCGTTCAGAAACTCGTCCGCGCGGCGTTCCAGAACAACAACATCGATACGTGTGCCCGCGTCTGCCACTCGCCCACCGGATATGGCCTGAAGCAGACGTTCGGCGCGTCCGCCGGAACGCAGGATTTCAGGTCGGTGGCGCATGCCGACGTGATCGTGGTGATCGGTGCCAACCCGACTGACGCACACCCGGTGTTTGCCGCGCGAATGAAGCGGCGGTTGCGGCAGGGCGCACAGCTGATCGTGATCGATCCGAGGCGCATCGATCTCGTCCGCAGCCCACACATTCAGGCGGCGCACCATCTCGCGCTCAGGCCCGGCACCAACGTCGCTGTCATCAATGCGCTGGCACACGTGGTGGTGACCGAGGGGCTGGCGAACGAGGCCTTCGTGGGAGAGCGCTGCGATCTCGCCTCGTTCGAACAGTGGCGCGACTTCATCTCGCAGCCGGAGCAGTCACCCGAGGCGACGGAGCTGTTCTCCGGTGTCCCGGCCGCCGAACTGCGGCGCGCGGCACGGCTTTACGCCGGTGCTCACAACGCCGCGATCTACTACGGCCTCGGTGTCACCGAACACAGTCAGGGCAGTACGATGGTGATGGGGATAGCGAACCTGGCGATGGCGGCGGGGCAGCTCGGACGCGACGGCGTCGGCGTGAGTCCGCTCCGCGGGCAGAACAACGTACAGGGCGCCTGCGACATGGGATCGTTTCCGCACGAGTTGCCCGGGTATCGGCATATCTCCGACGCCGCGACGCGTGGCGCGTTCGAGCACGCATGGCAGGTGTCGCTCGACGACGAGCCCGGTCTCCGCATTCCGAACATGCTGGCATCGGCGGTCGCTGGTCAGTTTCGCGGCATCTTCATCCAGGGCGAGGATCTGGCGCACTCGGATCCCAACACGAAGCACGTTGCCGACGCTCTCCGGGCGATGGAGTGCGTGGTCGTCCAGGATCTCTTCCTGAATGAGACGGCGAAGTTCGCACATGTCTTCCTTCCCGGGACCGCCTTCCTCGAGAAGGATGGCACATTCACGAATGCCGAGCGACGCATCAATCGGGTGCGTCCGGTGATGCCGCCACGAACGGGCCAGTTCGAGTGGGAGACGGTCTGTCATCTTGCCAGTGCGATGGGCTATCCGATGGCGTATGCGAACGCCGCCGAGATCATGGATGAAATCGCGTCGCTGACCCCGACCTTCGCCGGCGTCTCGTTCGCGTATCTGGATCAGGTTGGCAGTGTCCAGTGGCCCTGCACCGCGGCAAGGCCGCAGGGGACGCGTATCATGCATGAAGACGCTTTCGTGCGGGGCAAGGGGCGCTTCATGCTGACGCAGTATGTGCCCACGGACGAGAAGTCCAACCGACGGTTCCCCTTGCTCCTGACGACGGGACGGACACTGACGCAGTACAACGTCGGCGCCCAGACACGTCGCACGAAGAACACGACCTGGCATACGGAGGATGTGCTCGAGATCCATCCGCATGATGCCGAGGTCCGAGGGATCAGCACGGGAGACGGCGTGCTGCTCTCGAGCCGGAAGGGGGCGATCACGCTGCACGCCGTCGTCACAGAGCGTGTGCCGGCCGGCGTGTGCTATACCACGTTTCATTACCCCGAGACGGCGGCGAACGTGGTCACCACCGAGTTCTCGGATTGGGCAACCAACTGCCCGGAGTACAAGGTGACGGCGGTCGACGTCCGACCTGTCGACTGACATGAC
>JANPFJ010000022.1:0-17748 GCA_031423355.1 Gemmatimonadaceae bacterium
CCGCCCCCCCCCCCCCCCCCGCCCCCCCCGCCAGGCAGCATGGACGGCCCGGCAGTCACCGATCCGTGTACGCGTATCCCTTCGCGTCGGGGGTCACGCTGCCCCAGGCATGAAACGCGTCGTGCTCGAAGATGAGAAGCCAGTTGTCCGCGGCCGCCTCACGAAGCAGGGCACGCTTGCTCTCAAGTGTGCGAAGTGGTTCCACATCGTAACCCATGATCCACGCCAACGGCACGTGGTTCGTCGTCGGCATCACGTCGCCAAGAAAACAGGCCCGCTCGGCACCGCTCTCCACCAGCAGGCTCTGATGGAAGGGAACGTGGCCGGGTGTCACGCGCGCGGTGATTCCCCGGACGATCTCGACGTCGCCGTCGATCAGCTGCAACTGTCCCGACGCGCGAAGTGACGCGAAGTTCGGAGGGAAGTAGCTGGCCGCCGTCCGCTCGTTGGTGTGAGTCGCCCAGGCATACTCACCCCCCTGGACAACGTAGGTGGCGTTCGCGAACGTCGGCACGATGGCGCCCTCCGCATCGCGCCGCGTATTGCCGCCGGCATGATCGAAGTGCAGATGTGTGTTGATGACGACCTTCACGTCATCAGGCACAAACCCGGCGGCACGGATGCCCGTCTCCAGCGCAGTCTCATCCGGCCGCTGCTCCGGCAAGTCGGCCTGCAACTCCATGCCGTAGATATCGATGAACTTCTGATCTTCCTTGTTGCCAGCGCCAGTGTCGATGAGGACCAGACCGTCAGGATGCTCGATCAGCAGGCAGCGCATCCCCATCTGAATGCGATTCCGCTCGTCGGCCTCGATCTTCCGTTGCCAGAGGACCTTCGGTACAACTCCGAACATGGCTCCGCCGTCGAGGCGCTGGCCCCCGGCCTGGATAGCGTGAATGCGCAGCGATCCGAGTTGACGTGTCTGCAGCAGTGGTGTGGGGAATGTCATGAGTCGGGAGACGAAGGGTCAGGCACCGTCGGCCGCGTCCCGCACTGGAGCGGGCCAGGCCGGCTTTTTCCGCCGCTTGGCCGCGGCAGTTCCCGTGCGCTGGAACGCGTCGAGCGCGCCCCAGGTGGTGATGTCGCGTCCAGCTGCATCCTTCAGGAGCGCCAGAAGAATCTTTGCAGTCGCAATGGCGTCACCCGCCGCACGGTGGCGCGCCTCAGCGGGAATCTCCACCGCGTAGTGATTGGCAACCGAATCAAGATTACGGCGCGGCAACTGCGGCAGAATCTTGCGTGCCAGGCGCACGGTGCAGAGCGTGGTGCCGTCGAGCGCCTGGCCTGTGCCACGGAACACTTCATGACTCACGAATCGCCAGTCGAATGACGCGTTGTGCGCGACAAAGATGTGTCCGGCCAAACGTTCTGCAACTTCATGCGCAATCGAAGCGAAGACGGGCTTGCTTCGCACCATCTCTGAGGTGATCCGCGTGATCTGCGTGATCATCGGCGGAATCGGGCATTCCGGATTCACGAGCGTCTCAAACACATCGATGATCTCTCCGTCGTGCACGCGGACGATCGCGATCTCGGTGATGCGGTCGCCGTGACCCGGTCGCCCTCCGGTCGTTTCGACATCGACCACCGCGAAGCGAAGTGAGGCCAGCGGCAATGCTGCAGTGCCCTCGCGTGCGGCGACGGTCGGGATGATCGCTTCCGACGGCATCAGCCGCAGCGCCGCCGAAGGCTCCCCGGGAGCGAGCGTCCGGGCAACGCCGTCGGCCGCCAGACGCCAGCGTCCATCCGGCCCCTGGCGGACGTCCGGTCGGTGGCTGAGAATCGCGCGCGCGAGGCTCTCGGCGAGCGCGCGTCGGACGCCGATCGCCTGACAGACCGCCGCCACCAGTGCGGGCGAATCAATCGGTCCTCGTGTGATCAAGGCAATCGCCATCTCCGTCACACTCGATTCCGCCGGCTTCAGCCGAGTGCCGAGCGACGCCATCAGGGAGTCAGAGTCCATCGCGACACGGCGGTCTGGTCGTCATGCACGCGCGCGGTCCGGCGAGAACACCGGACCGGAGGACACCCGTCACGCTGCCCCGAGCCCTTTCACCGGAATCGGCAGCGGACGTCGCTCCTCCGGTCGTGTTGCGATGGTCTCGGCAGGTGCTGGGGAAACAGGCCCCCCCAATGCTCTCGGTGACGCTGCCTGCGATGTCGGCACAACGGTAGTTCCACAGCGGGCGAGCTGGTGGCGCCGCATGGCCAGACCGAGGTGATGAGATGACGTGCATCCGGACAAGCTATCCACCTGTGATTCGCGACAAAGGGCTCACAGCGGGTCACCCATTGGGGGGCCGTAACCTCCCGGGCTGGCCTTCCGAGGCTTTTCTTGTGAAATTCTTCACAAGAATGAACACTTCCAAGGCAGTCTCGGACCCTGAGAAGCACATCGCTGAGTCGACGGTTCGGCGTCTGTCCCTGTACCTGAGGGTACTGGAGCAGACGGCTCACCGGGGACAGGCAACGATCTCGAGTGACGCGCTTGCTGAGGACGGCGGCACGACATCGGCGCAAGTCCGGAAAGATCTCAGCTTTTTTGGGTCTTTCGGCAAGCGAGGCCGTGGATACAACGTGGCTGAGCTTGTTACGAGTCTTCGGGAAATCCTCGGACTGGGCCGGGAGTGGAAGGTCTACATCGTCGGAGCCGGCAAGATCGGCGCCGCGCTCGTCAGTTACCGAGGTTTTTCGGAGCGCGGCTTCCGGGTCCTGGCGATCTACGACAACAACCCGCTTCTCGTCGGTCGAATGATCGACGGCATCGGAGTGCGGAGCATGTCCGAACTCGCGCGCGATGCGGTGCGCGAAGCGCCGGAGATTGCAGTGATCACCGTTCCAGCCGAGCACGCGCAGATGGTGGCCGACCTCGTCGTCTCGAGCGGCATCCGCGCGATCATGACTTTTGCCCCGGCGCCGCTGCACGTTCCGGCGACGGTCACCGTCAAATCGGTGAACATGGCGCTCGAGCTCGAGGGACTCGCCTACGCTCTGGTCCATCGCGATCGGAACTCGGCACAGCGCTGAGCGTCAGGCCAGGTCGGGCGCCGCCGCCGGAAGTGCGCGAAGCAGTGACGCGAACTGGCCGGCTGACAGCGTCTCGGGACGTGCTTCCGGATCGAGACCCGCGGTCGCGAGGGCGCTGTCCGCCTCCTCTGCGGTCAACCCGCGCACGGTTCTGACAACGCGGCGGAGCTGCTTGCGTCGCAAGCTGAATGATGCGATCACGAGCCGGCGGAACGCGACCTCCTCGTCTGCCGAGATCACGGGATCCGACCGTGGGGCAAGATGCAGAATGGCTGAATCCACCGACGGCGGCGGATTGAACGCTGCGGGCTTTACCAGTCCGCGCACCGCGACCGTCGCGAGGGCCTGCAGGTTGACCGATAACGCACCGTATTCCTTTGAGCCTGGCGGCGCCACCGCGCGTTCGGCAACCTCACGCTGCACCAGAAACACCGCACGATCGGGACGTGGTCGGTTCATCGCGTGGAAGATGATCGGTGTCGTGATGTAGTACGGCACATTGCCCGCGAGCAGAAAGGGACCTCCGGCTACCTCACCAAGCGACAGCGCGAGCACGTCGGACTCGATCACCGTGACATGTGGCTGATCGCGGTATCGCTGTTGCAGGATCGGCACCAGCAGCTTGTCGACTTCGATCGTGATCAACCGTCCTGCGCGGGCGGCCAGCCGATCGGTCAGCGCGCCACGCCCGGGACCGATTTCGATGACGGTGTCACCGCGGGTGATTGCCAGCACGTCGGCAATCCGGTCCAGAACTCGGGTATCCGTCAGAAAGTGCTGCCCGAGGCGCTTTCGGATCGGTGGCATGCGCGGTTCGCGTGATTCCATCATCGCGGAACACTCTGCAGCGCCGCGATTGCAGCAGCGTGGACGATGTCGGACGATGTTGCTCCGCGCGACAGGTCGAGCGACGGTTTGCGCAGGCCCTGCACCACCGGGCCGATCGCGGTCGCACCGCTCAGATACTGAACCAGTTTGTATGCGATATTGCCAGCGTCGAGAGAAGGAAAGATCAGGATGTTCGCTCGGCCAGCCACTGGACTGGCCGGCGCCTTTCGGGCCCCAACGACGGCGTCGAGTGCGGCATCGGCCTGCAGCTCGCCATCCACCGAGAGGTCGGGCCGCCGTGCGCGAGCAAGGGCCACGGCTTGACGCACCCGCAGCACCGTCGCGGCCTCGGCGCTGCCTCGCGTGCTGAAACTGAGAAACGCGATGGCTGGTTCGTCGCCAACGATTCGCACCCGATCGGTGGCCGCCGCAATCGCGATATCCGCGAGTTGCTCGATCGTTGGCTCCGGAATCACGCCACAGTCGCTGAACGTGAGCACCTCGTGCGGCCACGGCTGCCCTAAGGTCGGAGCGACGAGATAGAATGCGCCGGAGACACTCTGGCTCGCGCTCTCAGCGCCGATCAATCGCAATGCCCATCGCAGCACATCGGCGGTAGTGTGCACCGCCCCGGCGATGCAGGCATCCGCATCGCCAAGCGCGACCAGCGCGTTCGCGAACGCCAGTGGATTGGTGGCGCTGGAACGCGCTTCGGCCTCGTTCCGAGCGCGTGTTCTGGCCCAACGCACAAGGCACGCTTCGACATCGGGCCGCCGCGCGCTCTCGGACGGAATGACTGGGATCGCCCCAAGTGCACGCACTGCGGCGACGTGCGTACCATCCGGTACGATGACGATCGCCTGCGCGATGCCAGCGGAGACCACCTGCCCGATCGCCTCGCGCGTGCGCACATCGTCTCCTTCGGCGAAGACGATGCGAGGACAGACCTCCGCCGCTCTCCGGTGGAGCGTGGCGAGGAAACCGGTCACCGTTCGGGGTAGCGGAACTTCGCCTGCAATGCGGCGACGACGGTCGGGTGCGTCAGATCACTCACGTCACCGCCAAATCTGGCGACCTCGCGCACCATCGAACTCGAGATGTACGTCGTATCGAGTGATGGGACCATGAATACGGTTTCCAGATCCGCCGCCAGGTGACGGTTCATCAGTGCCATCTGGAACTCGTACTCGAAATCACTGACGGCCCGCAGCCCGCGAATCAGCATCGACGCACCGATCTCATGGGCGAGGTCGACCAGCAGTCCGTCAAATCCCCGGACCATGATGCGTGGCTCATCCTCGGTCGCACCAACGATGAAACGCACCCGTTCGTCGGCGCTGAACAGCGAGGTCTTCTTGGGGTTGCTGGCGACGGCCACGAACAGCGTGTCGACGAAGTGAAGGCTGCGCCGCATCAGGTCGAGATGCCCGCGAGTGACGGGATCGAAGCTGCCGGCGTAGAGTGCGATGCGACTCATGGTGGGAAGGGTTCGATTCCGTTGGCGGAAAGCTGGACGAAAGACATCAACCGCGGAACAAGGTAATGGCCGTCTGCCCATAGCGTCGCCGGTCACCGCCGTCTCCGAGATCGAGGGCGGCGGCATGCTCGACGCCGAAGACGGTGGCGAACGGAGTTGCCCGCCAGGTCAGGCAGAGGTTCGCCGCAACGCCGAGTGCATACGGCGGGTCCGCGAACCCAAGCGAGAAGGTGTGCGCCGGCACACCGCGAACGAACTGCTCGGCGTCGCCCTTCTGCAGTGAGAACCTGGATGGGTCAGCGCCGAGCGAGGCGAGGTTGCGCTGTATGGCCTCGAGCGCCACCGATGACGAGTCCACGAAGGTGACGTGCGCCGCGCCGCGACTGAGCGCTTCGATCCCCAGGGCGCCAGACCCGGCGCAGAGATCCACCGCCCTCGCGTTGGGGACATCAAACTGGATGATGCTGAACCACGCCTCGCGGACGCGATCACCGGTCGGCCTGACGCCGCCGGCTGCCGGCACGGTGATTTGCCGGCCGCGCCAACTGCCGCCGATGATCCGCATCGCTCAGCGCCGCACGTCGAGCAGTTGCAGCTGCAACCGGTCGGCGCCCTTGTAGTCGTCGCGATCGAGACGAAAAGCAAGATCGACGGGTGTCGCCGGATCCAGCAGGCGGGCCCGATCACCAAGCCGCCAACCGATCGCCGCAATCGAGGCCTGTGGAGTCGAAACGGATGTGCGCACGCCATCGGTGCTGCCAATTCTTCGAGGCGGCGTGTCGATGCGCGCTGCCCTGAGCGCCAGCGTCGGCGTCGGATTGCCCAACCCATGTGGCTCGAAGTACTGCAGCAACCGTTCCAGCTCGTCGGTCACATCCCCCTCGCTGACCTCGAGATCAATCCGCTGTTCCGGGACCAGGTCATCGGCCGTCAGCTGCGTGCGCGCCACCGCATTGAACGCATCCTGCAGCACCGGGATGTTCGCCGTTGCGACCGTGATGCCAGCCGCGGCCCGGTGACCGCCGAAGCGGATCAGGTGCTCGCGACAGGCCGTCAGTCCACCATGCAGATCGAATGCACTGATCGATCGCCCGCTGCCCTTCCCTGTGTCTCCCTCGAGCGCAACCATCACCACGGGACGTGAGACCTGTTCCACGATGCGTGACGCGACAATGCCGATCACACCGGCATGCCAACCCTGCTTCGAGAGGATGAGCCCGTACGTTTCATCGAGATCGATCGTATCGACGATGCGCATCGCCTCGTCCAGCGTCGACTTGTCGAGCGACTGGCGGCGCTGATTGAGCTCCTCGAGCTCACGCGCAATCTCATTGGCCTCGCCAGGATCGTCAGTGAGCAGCAACTCCACACCACGCATCGCGTTGCCGAGCCGGCCGGCCGCGTTCAGGCGTGGCCCCAGGATGTATCCGATGCGACCAGCCGTCAGCGGTTTGCCTTCCAGCCCCGACGCGCGGATCAACGCCCGGAGTCCGACATTCGTCGTCTCGCCCATCAGCTTCAGCCCATACCGCACCAACACACGGTTCTCGCCGCGTAACGGCGCGAGGTCGGCGACGGTCGCCAGGGCGACAAGGTCGAGCAGGCCGAAGACGAAACCATCGCTGCCACCCATCGCGCGCGAGAGCGCCAGTGCGAGCTTGAAGGCGATGCCGACGGCCGCAAAGTCCTTGTCCGGTGAATCGCACCCCGGCTGCCGGGGATTGAGTACGGCCACGCACTCCGGGAGCGGTCCGCCCGGCAAGTGGTGATCACTGACGATGACATCAATGCCCGCCGTGTTGAGCGCTGCGATCGCGGGCAGGGCGCTGGTTCCGCAATCCGCCGTCAGCACGATGCGCGCTCCGACCGCGATGGCCGCACGGACGCCGGCCTCGGTCAGATCATACCCATCCGTCAGGCGGTGCGGAATGAACGGGACCACGCGCGCGCCGAGCTGCCGCAGGGCGCGCGTGAGCAACGCGGTGCTGCACATGCCGTCGACGTCGTAGTCGCCGTGGATCAGGATCGTCTCACTGGAACGAATGGCGCGCACCAATCGCTCGACCGCGTTGGTCATCCCGAGCAGGGTGTATGGTTCCGTGATCTGCTCGAGACGTGGCCGCAGGAACCGCTTCGCCGCGTCCACATCACCGTAGCCACGCTGCGCCAGCAGCTGGCAGAGCACCTCTGGCAGCAACAGCTCCGAGGCGAGGCGTTGCACAACGCCTGCCTCAACCGGCGGCGGAGCCAGCCAGCGGGCAGGTGGACGAATGCGGGATACGGCAGGTGGCATGGGCGCAACGTACGATTCGGAGTGGACTCGAACAACACAAAAACGAGCAATGACCAGCGTGGGCGTCTGGCTAGGTACGGAATCGTTCGGCCAGCAGGGTCCGCCGCTCGACACGCAGCGCCTCTCGTTCCAGTTCCAGACCACGCCGCGCGTCCGGCTCGCACTCGCGCATCAGCTGGTCGAGATCGCGCAGGGTGTGATCGAGTTGCCGCACGCGAAACTGCCGCACCGCCCCCTCCAGAACCTGCGAGCCTGCCGACGGCGCCAGTTCGTCCTTCCGCGCGACGACTTCGAGGAAGACGTCCAAGGCAAATGGGGCGTCGGTCTCCAGCGCAAGTTCCACGGTGTCGAGTGGTTCGTCGGCTCCAAGCTTGAGCAGCGTATCATAGATCGCCCGAAGCCGGTGATCCTGAAAAAGTGCAGGATCAATCTGTTCCGATGCTTCCCGGACCCAGTTCCGGTCAACAATCAAAAGCGCAACCACCGACAGCTCAGGCCCAGCCACCAATCCGTTGCTGGCGGCGCGCGGCCGCGCCGAATCCATCTTCCACCCTGTTTCCTGTCGCTTCTTCTGCCACTTCCCCCGCGGCGGCGCGTCGAGTGGCGGCGGCTGCACCTTCGGCACTTCGTGCACATCGTCGCGATACTCGGCCTCGTAGATGTGCGGGTCGTCGCCCGAGGCATCCGGCCGCTGCACCGCCGCACCCGGCGCTGGCCGCCCACGTGCGGGCGAGCCTGAGAGAGCGGTTCCTGCTCGCTGCCGCTGCGGTTTCGCCATTTCTGACTCGATCACCGCGACCGGCACGTGCGTCACCTCTGCGAGGCGCGCCAGGTAGAGCGCGCGTGTCACCACGTCTGCTGTCGCGAGGATGGTCGGGATCACCTTGTCGATGGCAGAGCGCGCCTTCGTCAGATCACGGAAGTAGCCGCGCTGGTCCATCAGCTGCAGTTGACGTTCGAAAATGTCCGTGCCGGCGTGCAGGGCCTTGTCGAGGCCTGCCCGACCATACTTCACGATGAAGGTGTCGGGGTCGTCGCCATCCGGCAGCGTCACCACACGGACGGCAGCGTTCTGCTTCAACAGTTCCTTGCCCGCCTTGAACGTGGCGTTCTGGCCCGCCTTGTCGCTGTCGTAGAGCAGGAAGACGTGCTTCGTGTAGCGCGTCAGCAGTTGCGCCTGTCCTTCGGTCAGCGCGGTCCCGAGGCCCGCGACGGCGTGCGTTGCCCCGGCCAGATGACATCGAACGACATCCATGTAGCCTTCGACGACCAGCGCCTGATCCTCCTTCCGCAGGGAAGTCTTGGCCCAGTGCAGTCCGTACAGCAGCTGTCCCTTGCTGAAAATCGGAGAATCAGACGAATTGAGGTACTTCGGTTCGCCAGGCCCGATCAACCGACCGCCGAATCCCACCGGATGTCCTGCCGCATCATGGATCGGAAACATCACGCGATTGCGGTAACGTGCGCGAACCCGTCCATCTTCGTCCCGCTTCACCAGCAGACCGGCGTCAAGCAGTTGCAACTCGGTATACCCAAGCGCCCCGAGTCTGGCGCGCAGCAGGTCAGGGTCAGCTGGCGCGTATCCGATCTCGAAACGGTCACAGGCCGCTCGATCGATGCTGCGCGCGGCCAGGTACGCCTGCGCATTCGCGCCTGGGGTCGACCAGAGCGACTCCCGGAAGAAGTCGCCCGCCGCGCCGAGCAATGCCCAGACGGGTTCCCGGGTGTCGCGAGCGTCCTCGCGCGAGCCCCGTGTTTCGACAATCACGATCCCGGCGCGATCAGCGGCCGCGCGCACGGAGGTCGGCCAGTCCATGCCGCCGTGCTTCTGCAGGAAGGTGAACACATCACCGCTCTCGCCACACTTGAAGCAGTGATAGGTGTTGTTCTTCGTCGACACGCTGAAGTTCGGATTCTTGCCGCCGTGAAACGGGCACGCCCCCCGGAAATCATGACCGACACGACGCAGCTTGACGACTTCGCCGATGATCGCGACCAGATCCGCGGCATCACGAATACGTT
Source organism: Gemmatimonadaceae bacterium (assembly GCA_031423355.1). GTDB lineage: Bacteria > Gemmatimonadota > Gemmatimonadetes > Gemmatimonadales > Gemmatimonadaceae > JACMLX01. The sequence continues at coordinate 9,648 of JANPFJ010000022.1, forward strand.
CGATGGTTTCCTGCGGAATCATGGCGAGGGGTCCCTGAGCAAATGCCGATCAGCGCAATTCGGCGATGGTCACGCCAGCACCACCTTCGTTCCAGAGCCCCATTCGGTGCGCCGACACGCGTGATTCGTTGCGGAGCATCAAGGTCACACGCTCCCGCAGCGCCCCTGTTCCCTTACCGTGAATGATGCGCAGTTCCCTGAGGTCGGCGCGCACGGCCGTATCGATCGCGCGCGAGACGAAGTCATCGATTTCGCTCACCCGCATGCCTCGCAGGTCGACCTCGCCGGCACCCATGGGAGGTCCGACGTCGTCGTCCGGATTACTGATTGCCACCGTGACAGTCGCTCGTTCCGGCTTCCTTCCGGTGGTGCGCAGCGTTGCAAGCGGGAAGCTCATCTTGAGCGCCCCGATCGCCACGGTGCCAAGTCCGTTCCTGACGTCGATCAGTGTGCCAACGCGATTGCCAAAGGCACTCGCCTCGACGAGCTCACCCACCTCAGGCAGGCGTTCCAGTCCGCCGCGCCGCTCGCGTGCCACCTCCGCCGCCCTGGCCCGCTGTTCGTCCAGGAGGCGATCCAGCGCCTGCCCCTGCGTCTGCGCTTCCTGCTCGATGACACGTCGCGCCGTCCGTGACGCACTCTCGATCCCGGCCGCACCCTGTGCCTTCAACTCGGCGATGACATTCTCGATGGTCTGGCGGGCTTCGAGCAGGTGCGCGCGCGCGGACTTGCGTGATTCGCGCTCCAACTCGCGCTCCTTCTCACGCACGGTCCGCTCGCGCGCCGTCAACGCGCCGGTTTGCAGTTCCGCGTCAGTCACGAGGCGGTCGAGCTGAGCTTCCCGCTCTGCCAGCCCCTCGTCGCGCGTCTCGAGATCCGCCAGCAACCGGTGCACGTCACGCTCCACCTGTGGCACCCGCTGCTCGGCACGATCAAGCACATCACTCGGCAATCCGAGGCGCCGCGCGATGCTGAGACCATATGAGCGCCCGGGGATACCCTTCAGCAAGCGATATGTCGGCGCGAGCAGGGCAGCATCGAACTGCAGCGAGGCGTTGACAACTCCCGGTACCTCGGCAGCCAGCTCCTTCAGTGCTCCGAGATGCGTTGTTGCGACCGTCAGCGTTCCGCGACGCGTGAGCGCCTCGAGAATTGCGCCACCGAGTGCCGCACCCTCGAGCGGATCGGTGCCTGAGCCCAATTCATCGATGAGCACCAGCGACCGATCCGTTGCACCGCGCAGGATCTCGCGCTGGTGCACGAGGTGCGCGCTGAAGGTGGACAGATTCGCTTCCAGTGACTGTTCGTCTCCGACATCCGCGAAACAGTCATCCACGATCGGCAGGCGACTCTCGGGTCCCACTGGTGCCGGAATACCACTTTGCATCATCGCGCAAAACAGGCCGAGGGCCTTCAGCAGCACCGTCTTGCCACCGGTGTTCGGGCCCGAGATCAACAACGTGCGTTCGTCGGGCAGGAGCACCAGATCGAACGGCACCACCGATGCGTTCCTGGCGAGCAACAGCGGATGCCGACCGAAGCGAACCTGCAGACCATCCGCCGGCTCACCCAGTTCGGCTGGTTCACATCCGAACTCATTGGCATACCGCGCGCGGGCGTAGAGCACGTCCAGCTCGACCAGCGCCGCGAATGCTTCGAGCATCGCCGGTTGCAGCGGGCGCACATTGTCACTCAGTTCGCGCAGGATTCGCTCAACCTCGCGCTGCTCGTCCGATTCGAGTTCGCGTATCCGGTTCCCGAACTCGACTGCCGCCGGCGGCTCGATGAAGACCGTTGCGCCGGTCCCCGACGAATCGTGCACGATGCCACCAAGCGCCGCGCGCGCGTGCGACTTGACGGGGATCACGTATCGACCATTGCGCACCGTGACCGACATGTCCGTGACCTGATGATTCGGTTCGAGCTGGGCCATGATGCGCTCCAGCAGCCGAACCAACTCGCCCTGCGCGCCCATCAACTCGCGCCGCAACCGGCGCAATGCGGGTGACGCATCGTCGCGGACCGCTCCATCGCCGTCAATTGCGCGGTCGATCGCATCCTCATCTCTCTGTGCCGCAATCAGACGCGCGGCGAAGGGCAGGAGAAATGCCGTCGCCATGGCCGGGCGCCGAGGATCGCGCAGCGCTGATTGCGTGCGACGGCTGGAGCGGAGCAGCATGGCGATGGCCGTCAACTGCAGACCATCCAGCGCCGCCCCGTCGAGTCGGAGTCGCGCCAGACCCTGCCGGGCATCCGGAATCGGCTCTGGCGACCAGCCCCCCTCCGCGCTGAGGACCGCGCGCATCGCCTGCACCCGCGCCATCTCGAGCGCCAGCCACTCGCGGTCAGTCCGCGGCCGCAAGGCGCGAACAGCGACCGCGCCCAGCACCGACGACGCGCGATCGGCGACGACATCAAGGACGCGGGGAAACTCGAGTACGGCGAGAGCGTGAGTATTCACAACCGGAAAGATGGAGCACGGACTGACACATGGCAGTGGCGCATGAGCACGGCGCCGCGACCAGGCGGACTCAGATGCAAACCGGCCCGACGGCTCTGAACTCGGAGCGATCGGGCCGGCGCAACCTGTGGGAAGCAGCAGTACGACTAGACGAGCTTCGCCAATTCCTCTCGAACAATCGCGTTGATCACACTACCCTCGACCTGACCCTTGAAACGCGGCAGCACCTTGCCCATGACCTGGCCCATCTGCGTCACGCCACTGGCAATGACCTCGATGACGGCACTGCGAATCAGCGCCGAATCCACTGCAGCCGGGAGATACCGCTCGAGGAGCACGATTTCGCTCGCCTCCTTCTGCGCCAGCTCCGGACGGTTCGCGGCCGTGTACTGCTCGACCGAATCCCGTCGCTTCTTGATGCCCTTGCGCAGCACATCGATGACATCCGCATCCTGCACCTCGCGCTTCTCTTCGTTCTCGATCACGCGAACTCGCTCCTTCACCTCGGCAATGACGGTGCTGAGCAACAACAGCAGCGGTTTGTCCTGCGCCTTGCGAGCGGTGAGCATGTCACCGTTCAGTCGGGTGTGTGTCTCGGTCGGCACGACTAGAACGACCGGGTACGACGGTTCTTGCGGGTGGCCGCATTCATCTTGCGCTTGCGCTTCTCAGACGGCTTCTCATAGTGACGATGTTTGCGGAGATCCGAGAGGATCCCTGCCTTCTCGCACTTCTTCTTGAACCGCTTGAGCGCGCGCTCGAAGTTCTCGTCTTCGTGGATGACGACTTCTGCCAAAAGCTTCTTCCCCCCTTCGTGGCGTTGGTCGCGCCGGCTTGAGTTCTGTGAGGTTAGCCGTCAAACGTAGCCGCTTAACACGCGCTGCGTCAATGACTTGGCCGACTTGCCCGTGGAAACGGTGACGACGCGGCCAGCGGACGGCTCCCGTTATCCCGGCGGCCAGCTGAGCGACCGCCCCGCGAGGAGGTGGGCGTGCAGATGATGCACGGACTGTCCTCCATCCGCGCCCGTATTCAGGACGACGCGATAGCCGGCCTCTTCCACGTTGAGCGTCCTGGCGATCTCGGCGGCCATCAGGATGACACGGCCGACCACCAACGGGTCGGTCACGTCAGCCACAGAATCCACGTGGCGCTTCGGGACCACCAGCACGTGCGTCGGCGCCTGAGGGTTGATGTCCCGAAAGGCGAGGCAGTCATCCGTTTCCGCGATGATCTGTGCCGGGATCTCCTTGCGAATGATTCGGCAGAACAGGCAGTCAGACATTCGGTGCTCCATGCGAGACGACAGCGAGCTGTGATCGGACGAGGCCCAAGGCGACGATAGCAGCCGTCTCCATCCGGAGTACGCCGCCGGCGATCGCGACCCGTCGGAACCCGGCTTCGACGAGCTTCTCGGTTTCGTCAACCTCGAATCCGCCTTCAGGCCCGACGGCGACAACTACCGGCACCGTCAGCGCAACGGCGGCGATCGGCTCCCCCTCCGGGTCGAGCAGCAGCCGCGTCCCCTCAGCCGGCAACGCGGCAATCGCACGCTCGGCGTTCGACTCCGTGAACCGCTGCGGCAGCCACGCGCCCTCGCTTTGCAGCAGGGCGCCGATCATCCGAGACTCGACTTTCTGCGCGAACATGGAGCCTTCGCCGCGACCGGCGACGCTCCGCGAACGCCGCCACAAGACGGGGCGCCAGGTCGTGACGCCGAGCTCGGTCGCCTTCTCCGCGAGGAGCAGCATCCGCTCCTTGTCCGCAACCGGCACCAGCAAGTGAACGGGCGGCAGCTGTGGTGGGCACCGCGGAGACTCGATCTCGAGATCGAGATGATGCCTGGCCAACCGAACCAAAGTGCCGCTCGCGATCGTCCCCGTGCCATCGCGCACCGTCACCGGTGTGCCAATGTCCAGGCGACGGACTCGCGCGTGATGCGCCGAGTCCTCACCGAGCACCAGTGCGCCAGGCGAGAGCAGCGGCTCTGCGGAGAAAAAGTGCGCTACGCCCGGACGATGGTCGCGCTCCACCACTCACCCTCGCTGTCATCGGCGATCAATCGCCATCCCGTTGCGTCCAGGTGACGCAGCATCTCGATCCGCTCCGTCTGAAGGATCCCGCTGATGATCACCACGCCGTCGGTGGCGAGACACCGCTCGACGACCGGCAGCATCTCGACGTGCACACTCGAAATGATGTTTGCGAGAACCAGGCGCACCGGTGCGAAGAACGGGAGCAGTACCGACGCGTCTCCGCACAAAAGATGCACCCGGTCGGCGACGCCGTTGCGCGCGACATTCTCCTCGGCATTCGACATCGCGTCGTCATCAAGCTCAATCGCAATCACCTTGGCCGCGCCGCCCTTCGCCGCGGCGATGGCCAGCACGGCGCTCCCGGCGCCGAGATCCGCGACCACATCGCCGTGGCGCAGCACGGCAGGCAGGAGCCGCAACACGCCGCGCGTGGTGGCGTGCTCGCCGGTGCCGAAGGCCATGCCTGGTTCGACGATGATCCTTCGCGCCGGATCGAACTGATCCGCCAGCCACGGCGGTGTGATGACGAAGGCACCGAGGTCGTGTGCCTGCACGGTGCCATGGAGTTCAGGTGCTGCGGTCGACGCATCCAGCGGTGTGACGAGAATCTGTGCCGCCGGATCGGCACGAATGACTTCCGCGCGCAGGAAGACAAGATCATGGTCGTCCTGCACATGCGTCACAAAGCTCGGGCCATCTTCGAGCAGCCCTTCTGCGCCACCGCTGAACAGCGCGGCGGCGACGGCGTCGCGAACGGTGTCACGGGATGGTGTGACCCGCAGCGTCTGCCAGGCAATCGCCGTCATGCGCCGAGCACTTCCTTCATTCGCGACCAGAAACTCTTGTTGCGCTCCGTGGGCGCATCGCCATGCAGTTCCGCCAGTCGCTTGAGGAGCTTCTTCTCCTCATCGGAGATTGCGGTTGGCGTCCAGACCTGCACCCGGACGTGCATGTCTCCCGTCCCACTCGCATTGACGCGCGGCAGCCCCTTCCCACGCAGAAAGAACAGGTGACCGCTCTGCGTACCGGCAGGCACCTTGACCTTGAATTCATTGCCGGTCACGCCGGGAACGATCAGGTCGACGCCCATCACGAGCTGCGGATACGTGACCAGCACTTCGGTATACAGATCCTCCTCATCACGCTCAAAACGCGGATTGTCCTCCACCTCGAAGACGACCAGCACGTCACCCTTGCCACCGCCGCGTGATCCCACGTTGCCAACGCCGCGCAGCGTCATATACTGACCGGTCGCAACACCAGCCGGAATGCGCACGTGAATGGACTTGTCGAGGCGAACGCGCCCGTCTCCCTTGCACTTCCGGCACGGCGATGCCACCACCGTGCCTTCCCCGTTGCACGTCGGACAGGCGGCAACGCTCACGAACTGGCCGAAGAAGCTGCGTTGCGCACGACGCACTTCGCCAGTGCCGCCGCAGGTCGCGCACCGCTGCGGCGTCGACCCCGCTTCAGCGCCGCTGCCAGTGCAGGTCTCGCAGGTATCGAGGACCTTGAGAGCGATGTCCTTCTCGATGCCGGTCGCCACTTCGGCGAGCGTGAGTGGTACCCCTACCTTGATGTCACCACCCTGCCGCGCACCGCTCGAGCCACCACGGCCACCGAACATGTCGCTGGCGCCAAAGCCGAAGTCGCGCATGAAGATGTTCAGCGCTTCGCTCAGATCGACATGCTGATAGCCAGCGCCCTGCCCACCGCCGCGGAGCCCGGCCTCGCCGTAGCGATCATACGCCGCGCGCTTCTGCGGGTCACGCAGCACATCGTAGGCTTCCGTAATCTCCTTGAACTTCTCCTCCGCTTCCTTGGCCCCACCGTTCTTGTCGGGGTGGTACTGCATCGCCAGCCTGCGGTATGCCTTCTTGAGCTCGTCTTCAGACGCCGTCTTTTCGACGCTCAGAGTCGCGTAATAGTCAGCCATCGGTCACATCAGGAGAGAAAGCGAACACCGGCACGTTCCGGCGCATCGCACGAACGCCCGGCATCAAGGAGCCGGGCGCCCGCAATGGGTGAAGATCACCAGACAGGACTGAGGACGCCAGCCAGCCGCTCGGCTGGGGGCGACGCACGCTCGTCGCAGCGCCCCCCGCTGCCGCTCAAAGCATGTCAGAAACGAGTCGCGATGCGTGGCCGACCAGCGAGATCACCTTGCGATACGGCATGCGAGTCGGACCAATGACTCCGATGACACCGCTGAGCGACCCGAAATGGTACTCCGCCGTCACGATGGTGAACCGATTGAGCAGTGGGTCACCGTGCTCGTTCCCGATGGTGATCGTGATTCCTGGCTGCGGTGACCGGCTGCGGAGCACGTCGGCGATGTGCGCCGGCGCCTCCGTGAACGCCAGCAGCTTGCGCATGCTGTCCCCCGTGGCGAACTCCGGATGCTCCGCCAGCAGCGACGGCTGCCCCAGCACGACCGCCACGTCCTCCGATCGGGCCGCGCTGGCGAAGTACTGCTCGCCTTCCTCCACGAAGATGTTGAGCAGCTCGGCGGCGTCGACATGCGTTTGCGCGTCACGCAGCCGCACGGCCAGCGACGAGCGAATTTCGCGCAGCGTGAGTCCGGCGAGGCGCTCGTTCAGTACGAGCCCCACCGCCCCGATGGCGTCGTCCGGGATCTCTATCGGCAGCTCGATATAGATCGAGCGGGCGAAGCCTCGCTCGAGCGCCAGCACCATCAGGAGCCGATCACTGGCCAGCCGCACCAGCTCGACGCGCTGGAGGATCGCGGCGTCCAGTTGCGGCCCGAGTGCCACCCCCAGTTCCTGCGTCAGCACGCCAAGTGATTGCGCGGCACGCCGAAGAATCGACTCGATCGCGGTGCTCGCTCCACTGATCTCCTCGCCAAGAACCGCTTCCTCCGCCGTCTTGAGCACCGGGACCTTGAGCAGAGCGTCCACGTACGCCCGGTACGCCAGGTCGGTTGGAATGCGACCGGCGGACGTATGCGGATGGAAGAGAAAGCCTTTCTCCTCGAGATCACTCATCGTGTTGCGAATCGTGGCCGGCGAAACGCCCAGGCCGAACCGTCGCGAGAGGGTTCGGGAGGCGGCCGGTTCCGCGGTCTCCACGTAACTCTGGATGACTGCGTCGAGGACCAGCCGTTCGCGATCCGTGAGTTCTGGCTGCATGGGCATGCTGAACAGCTAGCTACTTGAGGGCGCCAGCGGGAGTGAGGGCGGCCGCCAGACTGTCAAGTCGCAGCCAACCCAAGTCTTTACGCGACAGGACTTTAGGAAGTGCAGTCTGCATTAAGAAGTTGCAATGACGTTGGCTGTTTGAAGCTGCTTCCGGAGAAATTCCACGAAAAGTCCCACGGTCAAACGGCGTCTAGCCAAGGATTCAGTATGAAGGCACAAAGGTCGGGCAAGGCTCATCCGGTCCTAGATCGCAAGATTCCGAAGGTCGGCAGGCTCAAGCGTACGTATGGCACCAGCGATAGAGCGACCATTGCCGGAATAAACGTCATGCTCACCCAATTGCAACGGACCGGACAATATCACATTATCGAGGCACTTCAGGCTGGGCATACGTCGCTTCTGCAAGTGTACGCCAAGTGGAGCCGTCAGGATCTCAAGAGTCTGAC
>JANPFJ010000023.1:0-3135 GCA_031423355.1 Gemmatimonadaceae bacterium
GCGGGGGGGGCAGAGCACCCACAGGGCAGACTGGTAGAGCAGCGGATCGGCTGCACCGAGTCCCGACTTCTCGGAACCGGCCATCGGGTGTCCACCCACGAACCGTGCACTTCCATCCGCACGCTCGGGGAAGGCGGCAGCTCCGTGCCGGCAGATCTCGACCTTCGTGGAGCCGACATCGGTGATGATGGCGCCTGGCGCAAGGCGATGCCTGCACCGTGCGATCGCATCGATCTGGGCGTGCATCGCGGAGAGAGGTGTGCAGAGGACGATCAGATCCGCGTCACCGCAGGCGCTGGTGAGGTCGGCGTGATCGAACACCGCGTCGCACCAGCCGAGGTCGCGCAGCGTGTCACCGGTTGTGGCACTCGACACGGCCGACAGATGATAGCTGCCACCATTGCGTGTTCTTTTCTGCTGCAGGGCGGCGAGCAGCGAGCCGCCAAGCAGTCCGGCACCGATGATGACGAGACGAGGCATGCGTGGAAGCAATGCAGTCCGGATCGCCATCGGAAGGCCAGCCGCCACCGTCGCGCTGGCAAGAGCTGTCGGCTGCCGGCACCGTGAAGCGCTCAGATGATCCGGAAACCGAGGGGAGAGGGCGCTTCGGTCGCGGAGGTCACCGGAGCTCAAGCGGTCGCGGGTCTCCCGCGACTCTCCGCGCAGAACGACACTGCACGGTGGCATCGAATGCGCAGGAGACGTGACCGCGACAGAGCGATGGCCCGGAACAGTGCACGTTCGCTCGAGCGCGTGTCAGCCGTACGGGATGAACGGCCTGTCTGCCATGACGAGTTGCGCATTGGCTCTGGCGGTCGGTGCAATGCGGAGATGTCGGACCGCGATGTGTGATTCTGGTCGATCGACCGCTGCAACGCGATTCGTTGCAGCAGTGCTTGTGCGGTGTGAATGCGGTACTCATCATCGGGGCCATGCGACGTACGATCACCCGCGCGGTACCGGAGGCAACTGTGACGAGACCTGCACGCGACCGTGTTCGGCACGACCCAAACGGTGCGGTGGATACCGCATTCCCCCCGCCGTCCTCGACGCTTTTGAACTCCGCGCTGATCGCGCTTCGGGTTGGTACGGCCGCCCTGTTCATGTTGCACGCGCTGGTGCGCGTCCTGAAACCCGGCTCACTCCCCCAGTTCGGGCTCTTTCTGGAGAAGAGCGGCGTGCCACAGGGGGTGGCCGTCGTCTGGCTGATCACCGCCTTCGAATTGCTCGGCGGACTGCTCATGGCGCTGGGGTACCGTGCCCGGTACCTGGCAGCCGGCTTCAGTGTCATCCTGTTCGGGGGCATCGTGCTCATCCACCGGCATCTGGGCTGGTTCGTCGGTGAGCACGGCACCGGCGGCAGCGAGTACAGCGTGTCGCTGCTCCTGGCACTGCTGGTCATCGCGGCGGCGGACCGCAGCGGCACGGACGACAGTGGTGCGCAAGACATGGCACGATGAGGGGTTCTGGCGTTCCCGGTTGTCGCGTGCTGCATGAACCGTCTCGTCTTCGTCGCGTTGGTCACCGGAGTGCTCCCGGCGTGCGTCACGCCCGAGACGGGGACCATTGTTCCCACTGGTGCCAAGGCGGGCGACTTTGTCGGTTGGACGCCCTGCGCCAACCATGACGCACCGGCCAGCTGTGGCACGCTGGTCGTGTCAGAGCGTCCTGGCGCGACCGGTGCCCGCCTGATCGCCCTGCCGGTGGTCCGCTGGCGCGCGCGCCATGTGGTCCACGAGGAACCGATCCTCTGGATTGGGGGAGGCCCGGGCCAGAGCCATCTCCGGACGACGCCACCGGCCGCGATGCGCGAGCGACACGATGTCGTTCTGATCGGCTACCGGGGCGTGGACGGATCGACGCGGCTCGAGTGCCAGGAAGCCCGTATCGCCACGGCCGGTATCGGCGGTGAGTTGCTCGGTCGGGAGACGCGGTCGAGCATCACTCGCGCCATGTGCACCTGCGCGAGTCGCGTCACAGGCGACGCCGTCGATGGTGCCCATTACACTGTTGCCGCCGTGATCGAAGACCTCGAGACCGCGCGAGTTGCGCTTGCCTACGACCGTGTGAGTCTGCACGTCGAGCCAACCGGCAGACTCCTCGCGAAGCTGTACGCACAGCGGTATCCCTCGCGACTGGTGCGTTCGGGCACCGGCATTCCGCATGACCGCTGATGAGGCCGGGCTTCGGCGTGCTGCTGGCAGAGGTCGCCATCATGTTGCGACTACTACCAGTGGTAGTATCGTACGACCTGCGCGGCGCCGTCGTGCACCCGTTGCACCGACTCGCTGCGGGGGGGTGCACCGTGGTGACCGGATGCCTGCGTGTCGGGTACTGCGTGGGCGGCTCCACTCTGATGATCGCAGTGGCCTCGGGTGCGACGCACTGGTGCGAAACCGTGAGGCCAACGTGACGTACGCACCACTGATGACCCTCGTCGTACATCCTGAGTCCGATCACGTACCAGAAACACCTGACTCCACGCTCGCGCGGATCCGGGCAGGCGACGTCGCGGCATTCGAAGCGCTGTTTCATTCGACGCATCCGGCGCTGGTCGCCTTCGCGGCGCGCTACCTCGAGAACCGTGACCGCGCCGAGGAGCTGGTGCAGGACCTCTTCCTCGATCTGTGGCGCACCCGCTCGTCCTGGGACGTCCGCGGCTCGCTCCGCAGCTACCTGTTCGGCGCGCTGCGGAACCGGGCATTGAATGTCCGTCGCCGCGCTGCCATCGAGCGTGGCTGGACTGACGACGAATCACACGACGCGGTGCACCACCTGCACGCGACGCCGGTCGGCATGGATGACCGCCTGATTGCCGAGGAACAGCACGCGATGGTGGCCGCAGCCTTTTCGCAGTTGCCCGAGCGGTGTCGCCTGGCGATGCACCTGCGCTGGCGCGAAGGGATGCAGTACACCGAGATCGCCGAGGTGCTTGGCATCACGGCGAAAAGTGTCGAGAATCATCTGGCGCGTGGCTTGAAGACGCTGCGTGCGCGAGTGCTCGCAACGTGACGGAACACATGCCCTGGCAAATCGCGAGACATATTCTGCGGTCAGTCTCCCTCGGCCTCAGCCCGCTCAGTTCATGACAGATCCCCGTGACATCGCTGCGGTGCGCCTCGATCACGCCCTCGA
>JANPFJ010000024.1:0-7392 GCA_031423355.1 Gemmatimonadaceae bacterium
TGGCAGAACGGCGGCCTGGTGCGGCACGACCGGCGCACGGGCGAGAACACCGGCATTCAGCCGCAGGTGGGACCGAGCGACGCGCCGAATCGCTGGTACTGGGATTCGCCACTGCTGATTTCGCCGCACAACCCGAAGCGGATCTACTACGGGTCACAGCGCCTCTGGCGCTCCGACGATCGCGGTGAGTCGTGGAGCATGAAGTCCGGCGACCTGACGCGAAACATCGATCGCTCCCAGCTTCGGTTACTGGGCCGGCAGCAGAGTGTCGATGCCATCGCGCGCAACAGCTCCACCAGTTTCTTCGGATCGATCATCACCATCACCGAATCGCCGAAGGTGGAAGGGTTGCTCTACGTCGGCACCGATGATGGTCTGGTGCAGGTCAGCGAAGATGGCGGCGCGAACTGGCGGCGCATGGCCGCCTTTCCCGGTGTACCCGACACGACCTACGCGATCCAGCTCGTCGCCAGCCGTCACGATGCGAACGCCGTGTATGCGGTGTTCAACAATCATCGGTCCGGCGACTTTGCGCCGTACCTGCTGATGTCGTCCGACCGCGGTCGCACGTGGCGCAGCATCGCGGCCAATCTTCCTGCAAAAGGCGCGGTGTACACTATTGCCGAAGATCCGACCGTGAAGGGCCTCCTCTTCGTGGGGACGGAGTTCGGTGCCTTCGTCTCGCTTGACGGCGGTGCGCGCTGGCGCCCGCTGAAAGGAGGCTTGCCCACGATCCAGGTGCGGCATCTCGTCGTCCAGGAGCGCGAGGGTGACCTGGTGGCCGCGACCTTCGGCCGCGGCTTCTACATCCTCGACGACCTCACACCGCTGCGCGTCGCGGCGCGCGACGCTGCCACACTCTCGGCCATGGCGGCCGGCAGCGCCACCCTGCTGCCGATCCGGAAGGCACCGATGTTTCTGCCCGCGCAGCCATACATGGGTGGCACGGGCCCTGGCTTCTTCGGTGCGCAGCACTACGTCGCCGCGAATCCACCGCACGGTGCGGTCTTCACCTATTGGCTGCCGAAGGAACTGAAGACGAAGAAGGCGCTGCGACAGGAGCGCGAGAAGCCACTGGTGAAGGATGGGAAGGATGTTCCCTTCCCCGGCTACGACGCGTTGCGAGCCGAGGATCGTGAGGAAGCACCGGAAGCTGTGCTTACGGTGAGTGATGCGGATGGCCGTGTGGTGCGGCGATTGACGGGACCGGTGAAAGCCGGATTCTCTCGTGTGGCGTGGGACCTTCGCTTTGCTGCACCGGCGCTCGCCGCACTACGAACGCCGGACAGCGACGATGACGGCCCGCAGGGGCCGGTTGCTGCGCCGGGCACGTACTCCGTGACGCTGGCGCTGCGGCAGGATGGTCAACTGCGCGAGATCGCGACGCAGACATTCGATGCTGAGCCGCCTTCCGCACTCGCCGGCACAACAGTGCGCGATGCGGCAACGCGGGAGTTCCGTCTCGAGTCGGCGCGGCTGCAGCGCGCGGTGCTGGGGTCGGTCGCGCTTCTCAACGAAACGCAGTTGCGTCTGACGCAGCTCAAGCGCGCACTCGAGGCGGCACCATCCGACACACGGGCGTTGGCAGCGACCGCCCGCTCGCTCGAGACGCGCCTGGCGGATCTGCGCGTTCCACTCAGCGGCGACGTGACCGTCTCGCGCCGCAGCGAACCGACGCCAGTCAGCATCGCAGCACGCGTGAGTGAAGTGGTGCGCTACCACTGGAACGGGAGCGGCGCACCGACGGCCACGCAGCGCCAGAGTGTGAAGCTGGCGAGCGAGACGTTCACGCCGGTGCGGGCAGCGATTGAACAGCTGGTGGAACGGGACCTGCGGACGCTGGAAGCCGCCGCCGAAACAGCTGGCGCGCCGTGGACGGCGGGGCGGGTCCCGAAGTGGCCGTGAGTGTGGTTCGCTACTTCTTGACCCGGGAGCCGGTCACCGGCTGAGGTGTCGAGGGAAAATCAATTCCTTCGATCGTCCGGGACAGCGTCCCGGTCAGCACATCACCAGTCGCCGACAGGGTGAAGGTGCTGACCGACGTGCGCACCATCCTCTCGCCGTTCATGTTGAGGGTGGCCTGACTCGTCAACACGAAGACCGCTGGTATACCCACCTTGGCCGCCATACGCGACGGTGGGCGCGCGGGCGCTCCCTCGGGCGGCTGCATCTTCATGATCGCGATCAGTGAGTCGCCCTGCGCCGTGATGCTGAGTGCCCCGGTCTGCATGATCGGGGTTTCGACGCCATTCTCGTTGCGCATCCCGGTCGCAAGTGTGACGGACCACTCGCCGGCGAGGGGCGAGGCCTGGGCCGCGAGCTGGGCGGGGGCCATGGCGAGCGCGAGCAGGAGCGCGAGGCGAGACATGCGTGGAGACTCCGTGGGCGTGAATTAGGCGGTGGATGCATCACGAGCCATCCGATACCGTGCTTGGTCACCTGAACTTATCGCAAGGTTGCCGCGACCCGGGCGCACTCGTGGCGGGCACACCTGCGACAGGTGCTGCCCTCTCGGGACGTTGGCGTCTGGTGTGGACCACCGGGCGGCTGCGAACCCAGCACACGCTCAGCGCAGTTGCTCCCACGCCAGCGACGCAATCTCACCGAGCGCCTGCCCCGCCACGATCGCGGGATCACCGCTCTTCACCGCGAAGTGATTGACGTAGATCGCAAATGCGATGCGTCGGCCACTCTTCGCGGTGAAGTAACCTGCAAGTCCCTTGCCGGTCACCAGCGTCCGCTTGTTGAGGGGATCGTACGTGGCGTAGGTACCGGTCTTCGCGAACACCTTGCCGGCGCCGGGGGCGTTCATCTGAATCGTCGCCAGCGTTCCGTCCCGGCCAAGGATCGGCAGGGCAGATTGAAACGCCGCCGCCCACGGACGGGTCGCGACGAGTGCCAGGTACCGCGTCATGAAGCGTGGTGAGAAGAACGCGTCACCACCGGCACCATCGCCCTGCATCGCCCCGTCGAGATCGAGCCCCTCACGCTGCAGCCACTCGCGTGCGAGATCGAATCCATTCGTGCCCGAGGCACGATTCGCCGGGAGTGCCCCCAACAACAACGGGAAGTTGCTCGCGTGCAGGTTCTGACTGGTCTTCAGCAGCACCACGGCCTCGGCCGTCAGTGGCAACGACACATGCTCTGCCACCATCAGGGAATCGGCATACAAACGAGAGAGCGCCGCGAGGTCGATCACCCGCTGACCGAGTCGCGGAAGCACCTTCACACCCGCGTCGACCAGCACTTCACTGAGGGTGACTTCGCCAAAGCGTCGCGGCGATGCGACCGCCCAGCGCATGTTGACCGCTGCACCGCGTGGCACACTGCCGGTCATCACCAGTACACGATGGTCGGCGCTGCTGCTGTCCTCGGTCACGCGAACCGAATTGGCGACGCCCGAGTCTGCGGTGGCGATCATTGCCTGCACGGTGACGTAACTGGTGCGAGGCGACACGACCACGCCCGCCGGTTCACCCGCGCGAGAGCCAGGCGTCACCACGATATCAACCACGTTGTCGTTCACGACCATGGGTGACAGCACCACGTTCGTGCCCAGTTCACGATCCCCTTCCGCAAACAATGAGGCATCGACGATCACCTGCCCGGTCACCGACGTGATGCCGCGCGCTGCGATCTGCTTCGCGAGGTCGCGAAGTGTCACCAGCGGGTCCGTCGGTAACGGCATACCGCCGTACGAATGGTCCCGATCGACGAAGGCGTAGCTCCCGTCCGGCCGCCTGCGGCCCGAGAGGTTCGGGTCGCCGCTCGCCACCAGCACCAGATCGCCCTCGAGCACGCCGTTCCGGATCGGACCCGTACGATAGACACGTGTGCGAAAGCGATGGTCAGCGCCAAGCACCTCGAGGGCCGTTCCCATCGTCAGCAGCTTGGTGGTCGATCCGGGGACAAAGAGTCGGTCGCCGTTCACACTCGCGAGGACAGTCTTCGTATCGAGATCGTAGAACTCCATGCCCCAGATCGCGTGGGCGAACTCGGGCCGATCCATGACGGCACGAATGCGGGCGTCGGGAGCCGGTTGTGCCTGCAGCGTGGCCGACGCGCAACACAGGAACAGCAGGAGTGAACGGCGCACAGGCATGCCTCAAATAGGAGTGGTGAGTGAACTGTGCCACAGAAGGAGGGACGTCACGTGCATGCCCGTTCCTTCGGATTTGGTGATGGAGTCCGGCCAGCGATCGATTCGAAACTGGAGACAGCCGGTCGCGACTCTGACAGTGATCCAAGGCCCGCACGCGATTCTTCACACTCCTTGCGTCACCTCGCCGGCACGGATGGAGTGGACGTACGCTGACCCACACGTAAGCTTACCACAAGGCCGTCATGTGCCGCACAGCTCACCCGCCGGATGGAGCCCCCGCATGCGTTGCCTCCCTGCGCTTGGTTCGGCGACAGTCTCGCTGCTGCTGACGGGAGCTGTGCTCCCGGCGTGTACCCGGGTCACGAGTCCGGGCCAGACGCTCCCCGTCGCGTCAGATTCGCTCCGTGGCTTCTCCGCCGCGGCGGCGGCTCGCGAGCGACTTACCGAAGCGGACCTGGCCCAGCGGCTCAGCCGCGACTCCACCGGCCGTTTCTTCCGCTACCTCACCGACGAACCACATCCCGCCGGTTCGGTTCGCAACAAGGAGTTGGCCGAGTACATCGCCGAACGCTACCGCGCCTGGGGGCTGGACCACGTCCAGCTCCATCGCTACGACGTACTGCTGCCATGGCCCCGCGAGGTGACGGTGACCATGACGGCACCGACGGTCTACGAGGCCACACTCCGCGAGGACGCGTATCCCGAGGACCCGCACACCGCCAAGGATGCCGGCATCACCTATCTCGGCATGAGCGCATCAGGTGACATCACCGGCGAATTGGTCTACGCCGCCAGCGGCAATCCGTCGGACTACGACTGGCTCGAACAGCAAGGCGTCAACCTCAAGGGTAAGATCGCGCTCGTGCGCTACTCGGTGCCATACAGCTACCGTGGTTTCAAGGCGCTCACCGCCGAAAAGCGTGGGCTGGCGGCCGTCCTGATCTACTCCGATCCTGCCGAGGATGGCTTCGTGAAGGGGCCGACCTTTCCGAATGGTCCGTGGGGCCCCGAGAGCCACATCCAGCGCGGTGCAATCACCTACGATTTCATGGTCGCGGGTGATCCACTCACTCCGGGCTACGCCTCGTTGCCCGGCGCGCCGCGGATCAAGGCCAGCGATGCGCTGTCGGTGCCGAAGATCATGATGGTGCCCATGTCATATCGCGACGCGCGCCCGCTGCTGCAGGCGCTCGGCGGTCCCGCTGCACCGGCATCGTGGCAAGGAGCGATGGGATTCGCGTATCGCGTCGGTGCTGGACCGACCACCGTCCGCGTGAAGGTGGACATGGACGATGCCACGCGGCCGATCTGGGTGGTGGAGGGTCGCATCACGGGAACAGAGGAGCCGGAGAAGTACGTCGTGCTTGGCAACCATCGCGATGCGTGGGTGTTCGGTGCCGTCGATCCGTCGTCCGGCACCGCGACGCAGATGGAACTCGCGCGGACACTCGGCGCGCAGGCCAAGGCCGGGCGTCGTCCGAAACGAACCATCGTGTTCGCCAGCTGGGACGCGGAAGAGTGGCATCTCACCGGATCGACCGAGTGGGGTGAGCAGTTCGCCGATGATCTGCGAAAGAACGCCGTCGCGTACCTCAATGTGGATGGATCGACGAGTGGTGCCACATTCGAAGCCGGCGCCATTGCAAGCCTGAATCCGCTCGTGTCACAGGTGGTGCGTGATGTGAAGGACCCCGGCGACAGCGGGTCCGTTCTCGACTCGTGGGGACGAGCCCTGCGCAAGGAGAAGCGCGACGCGAACATCGGCGGTGGCGCAACACGAGAGACGGTGGCGAAACGTCCGATCGACTATCCCGGCAACGCGCTCGGCTCCGGTTCCGACTACACGGTGTTTCTCAACTTCCTCGGTCTGCCGATCGTCGAGATGAGCTTCAACGGTCCATACGGCGTGTACCATTCCGCGTACGACAATGCGTACTGGATGGAGCACTTCGGCGACCCCGGATTTCGGTACATGACGGCAATGTCTGAAGTGTGGGGACGGATGGCACTCCGGCTCGCGAATGCCGAGCACTATCCGCACGATTTTGCGCTGTACGCTGCTCGTGTGGGCGGATTCATCGATGCGCTGGCGGCGCAGCCGGCAGCGAGTGGTCGACTTGATCTGGCGGAGGTACGTGCCGCGCAGGCCCACTGGCACACCTCGGCGCTGGAACTCGAGCGCGCGTTGGCCGCAACACTCGGCGCAGCGCCGTCGGCCACGCGCACGGAACAGCTGACAGCGATGAACGAGGCGATGCGATCGGTCGAGCAGACGCTGCTCACGGCCGATGGCATCCCCGGGCGACCGTGGTTCCGGCACGTGCTGTACGCACCGCGATACACCTACGCGGCGATGACATTGCCCGGCGTGCAGGAAGCAGTGGAGGCCGGAGACTGGGAGCGGGCGCGGGCGCAGCTGCGTGTTGTCGCCAGCAGGCTGGAGGCGGCGGCGGCGGCTACCGGCGCTGCGGCCACTCCGCGGTAGCGCGTCCAGCGAGGTGGCGAGCTTCTCGCCTCGGTGCGACAGCACGCGAGGCGAGAGCCCGGTCAATCACCGAACGAAGATGACCTTCCCCGAAAGGTCCGTCACAGCGCCGATCTTCCCCAACTCGCTGAAAGCGATGCGACGGGGTTCGCCACCGACGTCGAGCGCTCCACTCAGGCGACGCCCCTGCAGGTTGAAGACCTGCACCTGGCCAGTGGACGGGATCGCGATCCACGCTTCATGGTCATCTGGAGTGACACCGATTCCGAACGCCGGTCCGGCCACCGGAATCGGTGCCCCTGCGGCACCCGTCGCGAGGACGATGTCGTTCAGGTAGCCTTCCTCGTTGGCAACGTAAAGGCGCGTGCCCTTCTTGTTCAGCGCGAGCCCCTGTGGCACACCGCCGACGACAAACGTGCGCAGGACGCTGGCGGTCACGATGTCGATCTCCGTCACGGTACCACTTACGAAGTGGCTCGCGTACAGTCGTGCCCCATCCGGCGCCACCGCGAACGCATTCGTCGCCTCACCGACGCTCAGCGTGCGGGTGATTTCTTGCGTCCGGGTGTCGATGATCATGACCGTGTTGTCGTTGTTGCCGACATACAGCTGCAGCCCGTCAGGTGAGAGTTCGACGGCGAAGGGCGAAGATTCACCGGTCGAGATGCTCGCGACCGCGGTGGACGTGGCGGCATCGATCACCGTGACGGTGTTGTCACCTTGGTTCGCGGTGTAGGCCCAGTTCCCGTCCGGCGAGAAGACGATGCCGGTCGGCAACGATCCGGTCGGGATGGCCCCCGTGACG
>JANPFJ010000025.1:0-17006 GCA_031423355.1 Gemmatimonadaceae bacterium
TGCACGCTTCCCGCACGAACTCTCAGGCGGTCAGCGGCAACGCGTCGCAATTGCCCGCGCGCTGGCCGCAGCACAGAAGTTGCTGCTCCTCGACGAATCCTTCGGCGCGCTCGACGCCATCTCGCGGCACGAGTTGCTCGAATCGTTCACGTCGCTTCGCTCGTCGGTCGGATTCACGGCGATTCTCGTCACGCATGATCTCGCCGAAGCGGCACGACTGGCCGACACCATCGCCGTCATGCGTGCCGGACGGATTGAGCAGTGTGCACCACTCGCCACGCTGCTCGACTCACCGGCGACGCCGTATGTCGAGCAGTTGCTGACGCGCGCGGTGGCGTCGGCCCGCGCGCTGACGGCGCGGTGATGCCGCTCCTGCAGCGCGGCGCATCGCATCGCGGGCACACGGCGGCGTCGCTCCTTCGTCGCGGTGCCGTGGCTGGAGTCCTCTCGCTGCTCGCCAGCGCACAGCTGCCGAGTGCCGTCGCGGCGCAGGCGCGCGACACCACGCGGCGGCCGATCATCGTCGCCTCGAAGCCGTTCGGCGAATCGTATCTCCTCGCCGAAATGTTCGCGCAGCTTCTCGAGCGCGCCGGCCGGACCGTAGAGCGCCGGCCCGGACTCGGCGCCACCGAAGTGGCGTTCAGCGCCATCCGCACCGGCGCCATCGATGTCTACCCCGAATACGTCGGCACCGGATTGATCGCGATTCTCGGTGATTCCGTGTCAGCCGAGATGCGCGGTGATCCGCGCGTGGCCTTCGCGCATGTCGCGACGCGCAGCCTGTCGCGTTTCGGCGTGCACTGGCTCGCACCACTCGGTTTTCAGAACGGCTACGCCATTGCCGTGCGCCGCGAAACGGCCGCGCAGCACAAGCTCCGCACGCTCAGCGATCTCGCCGCGTCACCGGTTCGACTCACGGCCGGCTTCACCTCCGACTTCATCGGGCGATCGGACGGCTGGCCCGGCCTCCGTGCTGCATATGGCATCACACTGAAGGACATCCGTCCGCTGGCGCCGGCGGTGAAGTACGAAGCGGTCGCCACGCGCGCAGTCGACATCATCGATGGGTACTCCACTGATGGGCTGCTGGCGAAGTACGATCTCGTGACGCTCATGGACGATCGGCATTTCTTCCCGCCGTACGAAGCTGCCGCCCTCGTGTCGGCACGACTGATGTCGGATGATCCGGCCGCCGCGGCCGCGCTCTCGTCGCTCAGCGGTCGGCTCTCCGAAGGGCGCATGCGCGCCTGGAATCGCGCCATCGAAGTCGATCGCCGACCCATCCCCGACGTGGCACGCGAGGCACTGAGCGCCGTCGGTCTTGGCGACAGCGCCACGGTCGCCACTGCCGCCGCTGAAGCACCACCGGTGCATAGCGGCTTCTGGCGATTCATGTTCGACCGACGCCGTGAAACACTGCGACTCGTTGGTGAACATCTGCGACTGGTACTGCTCGCGCTGCTCGCGGCCATCGCCGTCGCGGTGCCGCTCGGCCTCTGGCTGGCCAATCGCGCGACCCTGTCGGAAGTGGTGATGCAGGGACTCGGGGTGGTGCAGACCATCCCGGGTCTCGCGCTCCTCGCGTTCATGATCCCCGTGCTCGGCATCGGCGCAGTGCCCGCATTCGTGGCGCTGTTCGTCTACGCGCTGCTGCCCATCGCACGAGCCACGATCGCCGGCCTGCGCATCGCCGACCCCGACGCCGCCGCCGCCGTGCAGGCCATGGGCGCCACACCGCGCCAGGCACTGCTCTGGGTGCGACTGCCCCTCGCCGCACCGATCGTGCTGTCCGGCATCCGGACGGCGGCCGTTCTCACGATCGGCACGGCCACGCTGGCGGCCTTCATCGGTGGCGGCGGGCTGGGCGAACCGATCGTCACCGGACTCGCTCTGGCCGACATGCGACTGGTGCTCTCCGGTGCAATTCCGGCGGCGGTGCTGGCGGTGACGGTGGATGCGATGCTGGCGCTGGCGGAGCGCATGGTGGCGCCGGCGCACACTCGCCTGAGGCGAACGGACGGTTCGGCACGCTGAAATCGCGCCGAATGCGTGTGCCCCCCAACTACGCCGGCGCGTCCTGCGAATCTCTGAGCGTGCACCGAATCGATGACGCATGTATGAACCAGCGTCGCTATGATCGGAGGGTGCGTCGCATGATCGGCGCATGGCATGCCGAGTCACCCGCAGCGCGGAGGGATACCCGTGGCGACTCCTGCACGCAGGCGGCGCTGGACGGTCAGCGAAGTGCTCGCCATTCCGTGGGATGGCCAGCGGCGGGAAGTGCTCGGTGGAGAGCTGTTCGTGACTCCCACCCCTGTCTTGGTGCACCAGCGTGCCGTGCAGCTGCTCGCCCATCTCCTGACGCCGTACGCGAGACGCATCGGTGGGGAGCTGTTCAACACACCGGCAGACATCGTCCTGACCCCGGAGACACTCGTGCAGCCGGACGTCTTCGTGGCACCGCGGGATCCGGCCGTGCCGCTGCGTGCGTGGTCACAGATCGCGGAACTGCTGCTGGTCATCGAAGTGATCTCGCCGCGCACCGCGAATCGCGACCGCACCTTCAAGCGTGACTATTACCAGTCCCGGCGCATTCCCGAGTACTGGATCGTGGAAAACACTGCCCGACACATCGAACGGTGGCGGCCCGACAGCCGCAGTGCCGAGGTGCTGCGCGAGGAGATCGTCTGGCACGCCGCCGGCGCCGACGCGCCGCTCACGGTCGATCTGGCCGCCTTCTTCCGCGAGGTCTGGGACGAGTAGCCGCAGTGCCACCAGGGCTCCTGCGCCTCACGTCCGCCACGACCGTTCGCCCTCGGGGTGCACCCTCGTACATTCTGGCCATGCGCACATCGCCCACCCCCCGCATGAGGCTGGCCATCGCGCTGGCCCTCGGCGGCGCCATCCTCGGTGCCGCCCCTCTCGCGCTCCCGGCCCAGGCGGCCGCGCCCAGCCCCACCTACGCGCAGCTCGAGCGCCTCTTCGCCGACTGGCGCACCTTCGAGGAGCCGCCACGGGTCAACGGCATCCCCGACTACGCGCCCACCACCAACGCCCGCCGTCTGGCGGGGCTCAAGCGGCTTCAGGCCCGGCTCGCGTCCATCGACACCACCGGCTGGCGCATCCCCGAACAGGTGGACCTGCACATCGTGCGCGCCGAGATGAACGGGATGCAGTACAACCTCACCGTCCTCACCCCCTGGTCGCGTGATCCGGCGTACTACGCCAGCATCAAGACCGAGGAGAGCGACACCCCCGCCGAGGAAGGACCGACCATCCACGGCGTCATCCGCCTCTGGAAGTATCCCGTCTGGCCGCGCACCCGCCAGCAGACCTCGCAGCCGCTGAGTGCCGAACAGTCGGCTGATCTCACCGCGAAGCTGAGTACCATCCCGACACTGCTCCGACAGGCGCGCGTGAATCTCGCCCGTGGCAACGCGAAGGATCTCTGGGTCGGCGCGGTGAAGACCTTCGAGGAGCAGCACGAGGCGCTGCTCGAGCTGAAGAAGCTTGGCATCGCCGCCCGCAGTGACGCGGCGCTGCTCGCCTCCATCGATGCCTCAGCCGGCGCCACGGCCCAGTTCACCGAGTGGCTCAAGGTCGAGGCGGCGAAGAAGACCGGCCCCTCCGGCATCGGCAAGGCCAACTATACCTGGTTCCTGAAGAACGTCCTCCTCGTCCCGCTCACCTGGGATGAGGAAGTCACCATCACGCGCCGCGAGCTCGCCCGCTCGCACACCTCCCTCCGTCTCGAGGAGCAGCGCAACAAGGACCTGCCGCCGATGCCCGTGATGGAGTCGCGCGACGCCTACATGGACTACCAGAACGCCGCCATCACGCGCTACACGACCTTCGTGCGTGAGCGAGGCATGGTGACCTGGGAGCCGTGGATGGACAACGCGCTCCGCGAGCGAATCCACCCGTTCACCGCGCCGGACGCCCGCAACTTCTTCGCCCAGACGTATCATCGCGACCCGATCCCGCTCTGGACGCATCTCTGGCACTGGTGGGACAACGGCCGCTTCAAGCAGCACCCACATCCGAGCGCAATCCGTCGCACCCCGCTGCTCTACAACGTCTGGATGAGCCGCGCCGAGGGCATGGCCACGTCGATGGAAGAGTGGATGATGCAGGCCGGGTTGTATGATGTGTCGCCACGTTCGCGCGAGATCGTCTGGGCGATGCTGGCCAACCGCGCCGCGCGCGGGATGGGCAATCTGTACGCCCATTCGAACGAACTCACGATGGCGCAAGCGGCGGACTTTCATGTGAACTGGACACCGCGCGGCTGGATGCGTCGTGATCCATTGCTCGGCTTCGAACAGCACCTCTATCTGCGGCAGCCAGGCTACGGCGCCAGCTACGTCACTGGCGGCCGGCTGATGGAAGAGACGATGGCCGAACGCGCACGGCAGCTTGGCGACCAGTTCACCATGAAGCGGTTCTTCGATGAAGTGAACGGGGCGGGCATGATTCCTGTATCGCTCGTGTATTGGGAGCTCACCGGCGACGATCGCATGGTGCGCGAACTCAAGGACGGCGTCGGGCCGCGACCGTTCACGCTCCGCTGACCTGACGACTCCCCTGATCTCCCTTCCTTCAAGCCACACGCCGTGATCATCTCCTGGATCGACTGGGTCATCGCTGCTGCGACGATCCTCGTCTGCTTCCTGCCCGCGCTCTTCCTCGCCAGGCGTTCGGCGTCGAGCACCTCGGAGTTCTTCGCGTCGGGTCGCAACGTGCCGTGGTGGCTGGCCGGCCTGTCGATGGTCGCCACCACCTTCTCCTCCGACACGCCGAACTGGGTCACGGAGCAGGTGCGTCGCTACGGCGTGGCGGGTAACTGGCAGTGGTGGGCCTTCGTGCTCACCGGCCTCGCAACGGTGTTCTTCTTCGCGCGGCTCTGGCGTCGCTCGGGGGTGATGACGGATCTCGAGTTCTACGAGCACCGCTACTCCGGCACCTCCGCCTCCGTCGTGCGCGGATTCCGTGCGGTCTACCTCGGCCTCTTTTTCAACTGCTTCATCATGGGCACGGTCACGCTGGCCGCCTGCAAGATCGCCAACATCCTGTTCGGGATGCCGGCGTGGCAGACGATCGTGATCTGTGGCTTGCTCAACGTGGCCTTCGCCGCGCACTCCGGGCTCTGGGGCGTGCTGGTGATCGACATGATTCAGTTCTTCATCAAGATGACGGCGGTATTCGCCGCCGCCTGGTTCTCGCTGGTCGAAGTCGGACGCCGCCTTGGCGGCGACGCGAGCGGCTGGCTTGGCCTGAAGCTCCTGGTTGGCAAACTGTCCACGCTGCAGGTGGTGCAGGGCGCCGGCAGTGCGCAGCCAGTGATGTCACCCTCTGACGGCACCGGGCAGCCCATTCTCGACATGCTGCCGAACTTCGGCATGTCGGAACTGGCGCTGATGATCTTCATCCTCCCGATTGGTATCAGCTGGTGGGCTAATTGGTATCCCGGCGCCGAGCCGGGCGGGGGCTCGTATATCGCACAGCGCATGCTGGCATCGAAGTCGGAGAAGGATGCACTCGGTGGTACGCTGTTCTTCAACATCGCGCACTACGTATTACGTCCTTGGCCGTGGATCATCACCGCGCTCTGCTCGATCATCGTCTACCCCGATCTCGCCTCCATCCAGTCGGCGTTTCCCAATGCCGACGCAGGACTGATCGGCCACGACTCGGCGTTCCCGGCGATGCTCAAGTTTCTGCCGGTGGGGTTCGTCGGGCTGATGATCGGCGGCCTGCTCGCGGCAAACTCGTCGACGATCCTCACACACCTGAACTGGGGCTCGTCGTACCTGATCCATGATTTCTACCGCCGCTTCATCCGCAAGGACGCGAGCGAGACCCACTACGTGAACGCCGGTCGCGCCACGACCGTGCTGCTGTATGTCTTCGCCGCCGTGCTGAGCCTCGCCATGACCTCGGCGCAGCAGGCGTTTCAGGTGCTGCTCTCGATCGGCGCCGGCACCGGCCTGCTCTACATCGCGCGCTGGTTCTGGTGGCGCGTGTCGGCCTGGTGCGAGATCGTCGCGATGGGGGCGTCACTGATCACGGCCGTCGCGGTGCCGAAACTGATGCCTGGCGCCGGCTTCGCGACCGTGACACTGGTGCAGGTGGGCATCACCACGGTGGCCTGGCTGATCACGGCATTCGTCGGACCAACCACCGATCGCGCCACGCTGATCAGCTTCGTGCAGAAGGTGAAACCCGCCGGTCCAGGCTGGACCGAGATCCGCGCGGCAGCCGGTGTCTCCGACGCCGAGGTCGCCACCGAGAATCGCATCGGTGCCGCGTTCGTCGGGTGGATTTCCGGCTGCGTCGTGATCTGGAGTTCGCTGTTCGCGATCGGCAACTTCCTCTACGCGCCCGGCGATCCATCACGTCTCACCTCCGCGTGGGTGCTTGCCGGCGTCTGCCTGATCAGCAGCCTGATATTGCTGCGCGTGACCAGGCAACTGTGGGCCGACAGTACCGCGAGTCAGGCGCGGGAGGCGGCTCGCGTGGGGTGATGGGTCGACGTATTGCGGTGAACGCGATGTGAACCAGCGTGAACCAGCGTGAACCAGCGTGAACCACTGCTGAGTCGCTGTTGCAGCGACCTGAATCAGGGAGCCACCCGAGTGCTGCGGGTGGCTCCCTGTTCTTGTTGTGTATCTGCGGCAGGTGCGCGAAAAGGATGACGCATGCGCTCTTCCCGATCGCTATCGTCCAGCGGTCGGTGCCATCATCGGCACATGTCTGCTTGCCACACCATTCTCGCAGAGCGTACCGTATGGGCATGCCAGTGCACACGCGCAGGTTCACCGCAGAC
This sequence comes from Gemmatimonadaceae bacterium, assembly GCA_031423355.1. Classification (GTDB taxonomy): domain Bacteria; phylum Gemmatimonadota; class Gemmatimonadetes; order Gemmatimonadales; family Gemmatimonadaceae; genus JACMLX01. The sequence continues at coordinate 6,827 of JANPFJ010000025.1, forward strand.
GAACTCGCTGACTTCCCCGACGACGGGAATCGGTACGAGGTCATCGACGGCGAGTTGTTCGTGACGCCGGGGCCACTGATCGTGCATCAGCGAGTGCAGATGCAGCTGATTCGTCAGCTGGATGCGTACACCCGGTCGTGTGGACTGGAATTGTTGGTTGCACCGACCGCCGTCCGGTCGTCGCCGATCACCGAAGTCCAACCTGATCTGCTGGTGTTCTCGGGCGCGATGGATGACGTGGAGAACTCGCGCCAGATCAGAATGTCATCGCTCTGGCTTGCCGTCGAGATTGTGTCGCCGTCGACGCTGCGCCTCGATCGTGTGCGGAAGCGGAAGGCGTATCTGGAAGGGGGTGTTCGCGAATACTGGATTGTCGACGGCAAAGCGCGGACTGTGGAGGTCTGGTGCCCCGGCCAGACGGACGCCCGTGTGGAGCGCGGTGAGCTGGCGTGGCAACCGCGCGCGGAACATCCGGCGCTGACCTTCGATCTCGTCACACTCTTTCGGGATCTGCGCCGCGACGGGTGAACGAGAGTTCGCCCCACCGTCCGGCTCCCACGGTGCCGTGAGTGTTGTGGTGGCTGTGCCAACTGGCGAACGGCAGCCGAGGGCCGCTTGATTTGACTGTTATACCAAGGTTATACTCAGGTATGAAAACCGCGATCTCACTCCCGGACGAACTGTACCAGGAAGCCGACGCTGTAGCTGAGCAGATCGGTGTTTCGCGCTCCCAACTCTATGCCACGGCGCTGGCCGAATATCTCGCCAAATTTCGTAGCGAAGGTGTGACGTCGCAGCTGAACGCGGTGTATGCGGCGGCACCTGACGCGGCTGACGGAGCGCTCAAGGCAGCTGCGCGCAAGTCCGCGGGGCGCGCCTCGTGGTAGTGGCACGAGGTGACATCTGGTGGGCAGAACTTGGCGTGCCGTCTGGCGCTGAACCGGGTTTTCGTCGCCCGGTGCTTGTCGTGCAGGCTGACGCATTCAATCGGAGTCGCATCAGTACTGTGCTTGCCGTCGTGCTGACGTCGTCGATGCGACTGCTCGATGCCCCCGGAAACGCGCTGCTGACGAGACGGGTGAGCGGCCTGCCGAAGGACTCGGTGGCGAATGTCAGTCAGCTCGTCACGCTCGATCGTTCTGATTTGCGCGAGAGGGCAGGTCGCGTTCCACGTGCCGTGATGCACCAGGTTGATGATGGGCTGCGTCTGGTGCTCGATCTTTCCGAAGCGCCCGCATAAGGCGCCGCGTCGCGTGAATATGGAGGGCCGTTCGACGCTGGGCGGCCTGCCTTCGTGCCCCGCCACTTCACCGCCGGCAGCAGCTCAGGCGCAGTCCACGCGCATCATTCCGCGCGCATCCTCCACCCCACGTCACTCCACGCGCGTCACCGCCGCATCCGGGTCCCGCTCGACCACGACCGTGAACTCCTTGGCCAGCGCCACGATGCTGGCCACTGCGGCCCAGAACGGCAGCAGGACCACTCCTGCCAGCCCGGCGCTCAGCGGCATGTCGAGCAGGGTGCGGCCGGTCGAGTTGCGCACGATGATGCGCCGCACGTTGCCTTCGCGGATCAGCTTCTTGAGCGTCGCCTTGAGCTTGTCGCCGGCGACCTTGATCTCTTCCATGGGGGCCTCGGTAAATCCGGGTAACGTGACACTGCCACTGCGTGGAGCGGTGAGCGAACACCATCGCCGGCAGCGGGTCGTCCCCGTGCCACTGCGTCCTGCGTCGCACGGCTCAGCGCAACTACGGAGCCAGGCGAGGATAAGTGTCGGGCGGCCCGGCGGCCACGCCTGCCCCTCCGGGCCACACTCAGCGTGGCCGGTGAGCCGGCGAATTGCGCCGCGAGGACATCGAATTGCACCGCGCGCATACCGGATTGCGCTGCGCTCACTCGTAGTTGCGCGAGAATGATGATGCTTGCATGCAGGCCGATTGGTCGCTGCGACGCGACGAGCGCATGCTGTGCGCATGTCCGCTTGCACTCTCAGATCTGCCGAGCGTACCATATGGGTATGTCTACCCCGAACCTCCTCCACTCCGCTGACGATCTCGCATCGATGCCAGAGGACGGGAATCGCTACGAGGTCATCGACGGCGAGCTGTTCGTGACGCCGGCGCCAAGTCGGCTGCATCAGAGCATGCAGACGGAGCTGCTGGTCCGGCTGTATGTCTATTCGACGCCGTTTCGCTTCCAGGTCTTCGCAGCGCCGACCGCCGTTCGGGCGTCTCCGATGACGGAGGTACAGCCCGATCTGCTCGTGCTGCCGTACGACTACCCGGGTCGCCGTGACGCGCCGTGGGAGCGGATGTCGGAGCTCGTGCTCGCGGTGGAAATTCTCTCGCCCTCGAGCGTGCGCGTTGATCGAGAGAAGAAGCGGCGACTCTACATCGCTGGTGGCGTCAGCGAATACTGGATCGTCGATCTCGACACGCGCTCGATCGAGGTGTGGGTGGCTGGCGCAGCGACGGCGCGTGTGGAACGGCACGCGCTGGTGTGGCAGCCCGTGCCGGAGCGTGACGCGCTGCAACTCGATCTGGTGGCGCTGTTCGACTGCGTGCTTGATCGACCGTGAGCGTCGCCCCCGCCACGATGCTCGTCACCGCCGCCCCGACCGGCAACTGAACCACCCCCGCGAGGCGGCGGTCACGGCTCACCCCGTCGTGATGGCCGGTGACTGCGGCAGAACGGAATGGTTACCGCGACGTGACAGGACCGAGAAAAACGCCCTCGATATTGTCGCGTCTGCCGTCGCCCCGTGCGGCTACAGAGCCGATTTCGTGCCAGTAACTCCCCGTATTGCTGACCCTCGCTGGAGCTCACCGTGAAGCGCGTCTTCGCCGCTGTTCTCTCCGCCGTCGCCCTTGCTGCCTGCTCGGACAGCTCGCCGGCCGGCCCCGCCACTTCGTCCGAATCTGACGCGAGCCTGACCGTCAGCCGCGACCGCCAGACGGCCTATGTGCTCAACGCCAATGACGCTGGCGCCGGGTCACTCCGCGCCGCCGTCGCTCTGGCGAACGGCACCCCGTCCATCAGCGGCATCGAATTCCGCGGGCGCCTGGCCCCGATCGCGCTGCAGAGCACCGTCGAATTCACGGGCAGCCAAGCCCTGTCGATCGACGGCAACCGCGCCAGCATCGATGCCGCAGCCACGGGCGACGATGCGTTGCGCTTCACCGGCGGTGGGAACCTCCGCGTCAGCAGCCTGACCATCCGCAACGCCGTCCAGGAAGGCATCGATGTCGAAGTGCCGGCGACTGCGACGGGAACGGTCAACGTGACGTTACTCAACGTCAGCATCGAAGACAACAAGGGCCACGGCGTGCTGGTGAACGATCAGGTCGATCAGTCGGCGCCCGATGGCGTGCAGCCCCCATCCGCCGGCTCCGATGCGTCGGTCGCAGTGACGGTGATCGGCTCGAACTTCCGGCGCAACGGCTACAGCGTCTCCGATCGCGATGGCCTGCGCGTGAACGAAGGCGGCCTCGGTGACCTGACGTTCAACATGACGCTCAGCACGTCGGCGAACAACGCCGCCGACGGCGTTGAACTCGACGAGCGCGGTCTGGGCGACGTGAATTTCAACGTGGTTGGTTCAACCTTCCGCGAGAACGGCAACTTCGACCCCGAAGATCTCGACGACGGTTTCGATATCGACGAGTACAACGATGGAAGCATCATCGGCAAGGTCACCCTCAGCTCGGCCATCGACAACTTCGAGGAAGGGTTCGACTTCAACGAGAACAACACCGGTGACTTCCGCGTCGACATGAGCTTCGTCGAAGCGAGCGGCAACGGTGAAGAAGGCATCGATTTCGAGGAAGACGATGACGACGCTACGTTTGGTTCAGCCGGCGGCGGCGACCTTGTCACGACGCTGACCGCGATCAAGGCGAATCGCAACGGGGTGAACCTCGACGGCGATGCCGGCGTCAAGATCCGTGAGAAGTTGCTCGGCAACCTCGACGTGAAGATCAACGGCGTCGAAGCGTCGGACAATGTCTTTGGCAGCGGTATCCAGGTCCGCGAAGACGGCACCGGCAACCTGGTGTCCGCGATCACGAAGGCGACGACGATCGGTAACGCCGGTCATGGCATCGACCACGATGAGAACAGCAGCGGCGATCTGACGGCGTCGGTGTCGTCGTCGACGTCATCGAACAACACACTGTTCGGCGTGCGGGCTGACCAGCAGCTGGCGTCGGGCGCGGGCGTGGGCGCGCTGCAGCTGACCGCGGTGACGCTGACGGGCAATGTCGGTGGTACGACGACGGGTGCGAATGTGACGGTGACGATCCTGCCGTAACGACGGCCGCAACAAATCGCGGGGAACGGCGAAGGGCCACGGCGGATGCTGTGGCCCTTCGTTCGTCTGCGGGTGTGGGGTGGACAGGCACTGGATCATACTCCTCGCCCAAGTCGCCGCGACGCACGGTGCGTCAGTCCGTCGACTCGTCCGCGCGTCGACGTTTCACGACCCGCCCCATCACTTCGCAGTGCACCGCGACATCTGCGATCCGCGCTGGCGCCACCACCCCCGCCGGCAGCGGTTCGCGAAGATTGACTTTGATCACGTAGTCGTCGCCGACCTTGGAGATCCCGATGCCTGTCACACCAGGCAGCGCCAGCAGTGCGTCCTTCCCACGGTCCTTGGCCGCCCGTGCCTGTGACAACGTGACGGCCATGACTATGCCAGCCTGACCTTCAGGGCCGTCAGCACGAGTGACAACGAATTCGCGAAGGTCAGCCCCTTCCCGTTCCTGCCGCCATGATCGCTGCCGGCGAACAGCAACGCAGCGCCCATGTGGTCATCATCGACGATCAGCGATCCGCTGTCGCCGGAGTCACTGAACGACCGTGCACCGGAGCCCTCGATCTCGATCTGATCGTCGAATGACACCACGCCGATGTCATACTCCACTTCCAGCCCATCCAGCTCGAACGCGGTCACACGACCATGTCGCACACCGGTGGTGCGTCCCACCTTGTGCACGACATCGCCGATCTCGAGTTCGCCTTCGCGCTGACCGGCCAGCGTGCCGATGCCCCGCAGCCGGTGCATGTCGACGGCCGCCGTCGCGTTCAGTTTTGCGATGGCGCAGTCGACGAAATTCGGTTGCCCCGCCACCAGCCGCACGAAACGCGTGAGCTTCGCCACGCGATCAGCGGTCGGGCTTCCGCCGTCGAGCGTGCCGGGCTGCAGTATGTGTCCGCCCCGCGCATAGCGGTTCTCATCGGCGAGGACGTGGTTGTTCGACAGGATGTAGAGCGTGCTGCTGCTGCCGGAACGTGGTCGCACGAAGCAGCCGAGCGTGCCTGCCACGATGAAACCGTTCGCAATGAAGCCGACGGAGGAGCCGATCAGCAGCGGTCGCTGCTTCGACCTGTACCATGGCATCGCGCGGGCGCGGATACGACCTACGTAGCGTACGTCGACTTCACCTTTGGCTTTGGCCGAAATACGCTCGACGAGTTCGCTCTTTTCCAGTGCACGGTCCTGTAGCCGCACCGCCAGTTTGTATCCCTGCTTCCCCTTGGACGTGATGCCAAGAAAATAGCTCGGCGCAGTGCGGCGCATCGACGCGGCACTGGCGACGGCGACATTGCTCGAGCGTGTGGCCGACATCCGGACAGCGAGCATCGCATTCAACTGTCCGGGGAGCGACTGCTTCAGTTCGCGTACCGAGTCGAGCTTCATGGGAGCCCCCGGTGGTTGGACGACCGCGTGGTGCCGAGTGAGACGCTGGGCAAAGCCGAAAGCGGGGCAGGCGGATGGCAGATGCAAGGTACAGTAGGTGCGGTGTTCGGCCCACCGGCGTTGCGTGACGCTACAACGCCACTGCCAGCGCGGTGGCAGTCTCGTGCAGAGTGCGCCGTAACCAGTCGAGCCCGGTCCTACGCGGCCTACCTGGGCACAGCAGCAGCTTCGTTCCTGCGCAGGAACCCGCGAACCGCCGTGATGTACGCCGTCCGGTTGTCCCACATCGCCAGGTGTGCCGCGTTCGGAATCTCGACGAACTCGGAGCCTGGTGTCATGGCCTGAAACGAGCGCGCCGCGCTCGGCGATGTTTCGTCGTCAGCACCTGCCATCCAGAGGATCGGAAGCTTCAGTTCCTTCAGACGAGGCGTGCCGTCGTAATCCTTGAAGTTGCCGATGACGGTGAACTCGGTTGGGCCGTTCATCGTGTTGTAGACCTGCGTGCCGATGTACTTGAACGTGCTCTCGACGTCGGCCGGCAGCGGCTTGGTGTGGATCACGTGTCGATCGTAGAACACCTGGCTGGCCGCGAGATAGTCCGGTGCGGTGGTCGTACCCTTCTTCTCGTTGGTGCGGATCGCCTTGATCAGCGAGTCTGGCAGCAGCGCGATCATGCTGTCCACGTCGTGCCGGAACCGGACGATGCTGATCGCCGGCCCGGACATCACCGCGCTCTTCACCCCTGCCGGCTTGGTCAGCAGGTACTCGTGCGCGAGCAGCGTGCCCCACGAGTTGCCGAGGAGGTGGATCTCCTTGTAGCCGAGTGCGGCGCGGACTGCCTGGACTTCCTGGACGAAGCGCGGGATCGTCCAGAGGGTCGTGTCATTCGGGTGATCGGAGCGCCCGCAGCCCAGCTGGTCGAAGAAGATGACCGGGCGTTCGTCGGCGAGGTCGGCCAGGGGGGACATGTAGTACGACGGCATGCCCGGACCGCCGTGCAGCGTGAGGAGCGGGATGCCGGGTTTGTCGGCGCCGACGATGCGGTACCAGACCTTGCCACCGGGCACCTGGATGAAGCCTTCGACGGTGGAGTCTTTGCGGGCCGCGGCCGTGGTGGGACCTGCGGCGTCTGGGGCGGGCTTCTCGGCGGGCTTCGTGCAGGCGGGAATCAGAAGCACTGCCGTCAGAAGCAGGAGCGGATTCTGGCGCATGAGTCGGGGTTCGGGTGGAAGTCGTGGTAATCTTTCACGTGGCAGTCATCCACGAGAAGCAGTGAGGTCAAGGTCTGGCCAGAGCTGAGAGCCTGGTGAAGAAGATGCTCGGAGGCGCGCGCCTTGTCCTCCTTTGACCTGCCGCGCGCGGGTACAGCATCATCCGCTCGACCGACGTATTGCTGGTACGCTCCTGACGCCCCTCACCCCACCCCCGTGTTGATTCGTCGCTTCGTTCTCGTCCTCGCCGCTGCAGTTTCGAGTGCCATCACTGCCGGTGCGCAGACCGAGCATCACGACCATGGCGCCGGCCTGCCGCCGGTGACGCTCCCGTCGGGCTCGCTGGTGACCGAGGCCGACGTGCGCTTCATGCAGGGGATGATCGCCCACCATGCGCAGGCGGTGGTGATGTCGCGCATGGCCTCGAAGAACGGGGCCAGCCCACGCGTGCTCAAGCTGGCACAGAAGATCGATCTGGCGCAGGCCGGCGAGATCGCGCTGATGCAGGACTGGCTGCGCGCTTACAAGCAGTTCACGCCTGACACCTCGTCGTGGCGAGGCATGACCATGCCGGGGATGCTGACCACCGCCCAGCTCTCGGAGATGGAAGCGTCGCGCGGCGGCGATTTCGACCGGCTGTTCCTGACCTTGATGATCCGGCACCATCAGGGCGCCCTGAGCATGGTGGCCGATCTGCTCAAGTCGCCGCGCGCCGCGCAGGAAGTGGACATCAACGTGTTCGCGAATGATGTGGAGACTACGCAGACGGCCGAGATCGGCCTCATGCGCCAGATGCTGCTCGACCGCTGACCCTTACTCTGGAGTTCGTTCACATGGCCGTGTTTCGTGGCGCGCGCACTACCGCGCCAGCCCTCCTGTTCGCCCTCGCCTCTGCCGCGACGCTCGCGGCGGCGCAGACCTATCCCAGCGCGAACGATCCACGCAACGGCCTCAAGCCCGGGTTGCACGACGCCGGAAGCGCCATCTCGGGGATGACGCTCCTTTCGACCACGGGCAAGGCCGCGGTATTCGATTCGGCGCGCGGCCTGACCTTCGTGAACAGCGACCTCGCCTTCCGTGGCAACACCATCTACATCGGCAACTTCGCCGGCTTCTCGATCTACGACGTCAGCAACCCGGCGAAGCCTGCGCTGCTCTCGGCCGTGGAATGCATCACGTCCCAAGGTGATCCATCGATCGTCGGCAACCTGCTGTTCGTGTCGGCCGAGGGCGGTGGTAATCGGAAGGACTGCGCAAAGGGGGGCGTGAAGGATCCGTCGGAACACACGACAGGGGTGCGCATCTACGACGTGGCCAATCCGCGTGCGCCGCGGCTGGTGAAGAACGTCGAGACCTGCAAGGGATCGCATACGCACACCGTCGTGCCGTCGCCGACCGACAAGAACATTGTGTACCTCTACGTCTCCGGTCAGCAGGGTGCTCGGCCCGCGACGGAACTGGCCGGTTGCCGCAACGGTTCGAGCCCGGCCGACGAGTCGAACTCGCTCTACCGGCTTGACATCATCAAGGTGCCACTGAACCGGCCGCAGGATGCGGAGGTCATCAGCGGCGCGCGGATCTTCACCGGGCTCGGGCCTGCCCCCGCACGCGGCGGACGCGCAGCAACCGCGCGCGCCATCCCCGGTGCCGACAGTGCGATGATGGCCGAGATGGCCTCGACCGGCCCGCGCAACTGTCACGATGTGACGGCGTATCCGGCGATGAATCTTCTGGCCGGCGCGTGCGGCAGCTACGGGCTGCTGGTCGACATCTCGAATCCCGAGAAGCCCGTGCGGTTGGATGCGGTGGCCGACACGAACTTCTCGCTCTGGCACACGGCAGTGTTCTCGAACGATGGCTCGAAGGTGGTGTTCACCGACGAGTGGGGTGGGGGCACGTCGCCCAACTGCCAGGCCATTCACCCGCTGCAGATGGGCGGCAACACGACGCTGGTGATTGGTGCGAATCGGAAGTTCACGCAGCATGCGTACTTCAAGATCCCGACCGCACAGGGTGCGAACGAGAACTGCGTGTCGCACAACGGGTCGCTGATCCCGGTTCCCGGTCGCGACATCATGGTGCAGGGGTGGTATCAGGGTGGACTGGACATCATCGACTTCACCGATGCCGACAAGCCCGTCGAGATCGGGTACTTCGATCGCGGTCCGATCGACGCGCCGGCGGCTGATGGTGCAGCGAACAGCCGCACGCGTGGCACGATCGGTGGTTCATGGGGCGCATACTGGTACAACGGCCGGATCTTCTCGTCGGAGATGGCGCGCGGGTTCGACATTCTCGAGCTGGTGCCGGGTCCGATGCTGAGTGCGAATGAGATCGCCGCGGCGAAGTTGGTGCAGTGGGGGGAGTTCAATCCGCAGAGTCAGCCGAAGATCGTGTGGCCGGCGGCGTTTCCTGTCGTTCGCTCTTATCTCGATCAGTTGGTGAGGAACGAGGGGCTGTCGGCGGCGCGCACGGCAGCGATTGCGAGTGCGCTGGATGCGGCGGAAGGGCAGCGTGGGGCATCGCGTCGGGCTGCGCTGACGGCGTTGGCGACCGCGGTGACGGCGGATGCGGCTTTGGCGAAGGACGGGGCGCGGGTGACGGCGATGGCAGGGGCGATCCGGGAGTTGGCTTCGGCGTCGCGGTAAGTCGATCGGGTTGGGGGTGAAGGGCGGCACCTGCGCTTGGCGCGGGTGCCGCTTTTTCGTGATGGGGTGTGCGTGAGAATGGTGCGTGGGCCGGACCCAGCCGCCGCCATACTCCGGAGCCCGTCCGCGGATGATCGCGGCGTGTGGCTCCGACGCAATTTTGACAAGTGACGCGTGTCACTTTACACTCACATCGCTCCGACATGATCCGGAACTTCAGGCACAAAGGCTTGAAGCTTCTCTATGAGACGGGGAGCGGGCGGCTGCTCCCAACGGCGGTCGTTCAGAAAATCGAAGATGTGCTCTCGGTTCTGGACGTCGCGTCGTCGCTGGACGGGCTGCAGCTGCCTGGACTGCACTCATTGAAGGGGCGCCGCCGGGGAGAGTGGGCGGTGACGATCACCGCGAACTGGCGCCTCGTCTTCCGGCTCTGCGACGGGCACGTCTGTGATGTTGACTACGAGGACTACCATTGATCGGAGCACCACCATGGCGATGAAGAAGCCGTCTCACCCTGGGCGCGTCGTTCGCTCGATGTGTCTTGAGCCGCACGGCCTGACGGTGACGGCGGCCGCGGCGGGGCTCGGCGTATCGCGTCAGGCGCTCAACAACCTCGTCAA
>JANPFJ010000026.1:0-58839 GCA_031423355.1 Gemmatimonadaceae bacterium
GACCAGCGTTGCGCCACTATCCAGTCAATTACCGGTCCTATGTCACGTACTTCGCCCGCTGACCAGGGCCAGGGCCACGTGCCGCCCGACGCACCGGTGCCACGAACGTCGGTCACGACCACACCGAAACCGGCCGTCACCAGCTTCTCGACGATTGCCTCACGGGGGCCCATCGGCACCGCGTTGTTCCGCTTGCCGCCGCGAAGCTGGAAGCTGCGCCAGTAGCGGGTCTGGATCAGCACCACCGGCACCCCGCCGTCGGGCACCACCATCGGCAGGATCACGTCGGCCGCGATCTCCACGCTGTCGGCGGCGCGGATTCGTGGGTGCGTCACCACCGCGGGGACGGAGTGGCAGGCAGAGAAGAGCAGGGCTGCCGCGATCGCGAACGGTGCGAAACGAAGGATGGCGAGGGTGCGGGGTTTCATATGATCTACATACTATAAGACTTTACATATATACTTGGTTGCTCCTATATTCGCTGTGTCGAGGATCAGGCGCAACCCCCTCCCACGCTGGGCAGTCGATGTCGCTCCGGTACGCCATTCTTGGGTTTCTGACCATCAGGCCGTTCAGCGGCTATGACATCAAGCGCTACTTCGACAACTCCGTCCGACACTTCTGGAGTGCCGATCAGGCCGCCATCTATCGGACGCTGGCCGACCTCGAGAAGGATCAGCTGGTGGGGCACGAGCGGGTCGAGCAACAGACGCGACCGGACCGGAAGCTCTACCACATCACGCCTGCCGGCGTAGCGGAGCTGGACGCCTGGCTGGTGTTGCCCGCCGCCGCCGTCGTCCGCCGCGAACCGCTGCTGCTCAAACTCTTCTTCACCAATCGACTCGGCGCCGAGGGGCTCAGTGCGGTGCTCAATGCCGAGCTCGGTGCGATTGAAGCGCAGCTGGCCGAGTTCAAGGGGATCCTCGAGTCAATCGAGCGCGACAGGGCCGAGGTGCTCCAGCAGCTGGGGGATGGCGATGCGGCGGACGGCTATCGCAAGGTGCTGGTCGGCCCGTTGATCACGCTCACCAACGGTGTCCGGCTTGGTGTGTCGTATCGGGACTGGCTGCGCGGGCTGACGCAGGCGCAGGAGCAGGGTGAGTTGACTGATGCGGCGATGCTGGCGGAGCTACATCGATTGGTCGACGCGGTTTAGTGTGCTTCGAGAGACACATTCGAGAGACACATTCGAGAGACACATTCGAGAGACACATTCGAGAGACACATTCGAGAGACACATTCGAGAGACACATTCGAGAGACACATTCGAGAGACACATTCAAGAGACACATTCAGGAGACACATTCAAGAGACACATTCAAGAGACACATTCAAGAGACACATTCGAGAGACACATTCGAGAGACACATTCGTCAGCGCGGAAGCATCCAGAGATGGCAGCCAAGTGGGGACGTCACTCGGCTGACCTGCCTCATCTCCAACTGCGCGCTTGATGGGGACGTTGACGGATTCACCCGCCAGTGGCATCCGCCGCGAATCGTGATGCAGTCTGACCGTGACGCAGGTGGCGGCATCACGCGCATTCTCGACTGCAACTCCGTGCGTCAACGCCTCTTGCAGGAACGGGTCGGCGCCAGTGGTTCGGCCGCCCACCACGCCAGTTCCGCGCGCAATGCTGCCACCTGCGCCAGCACGCCGAACAATCCATGTATCACACTCCACGTGATCAGCGGCGCATTGTGTCGCCGCGATGGGTGGAGTTCGCCGGTGGTCACCAGATCATCGAGTGCTGTAGTGAGCACGTCCCACAGTGACGAGGAGCGCAACGATCGCTGCCCAGAGAAGCGTGGGTCATTGCCATCGCAATCATCACGAGCGAGTCACGCAGCAACACCAAGCGGTCCACGCCGGTACGGGCTTCATTGGCTTCGGCGGCGTTACGCTCGTACGCCGCCGCCAGATCGTTCAGTCTCGCGCCATTCGGCCTCAGCTTCCCGGTGGCAGCCAACATCGAGCCAGACTTCGGCACACTCTCGATTCCGCCAATCGCGTAGCGGGCGATGCGCTGGGTGGGCATACGCTGACGACCCGCGATGTTCACCACTTCGGCGCTGTTCCCGATGCGTTTGGTCATCGACAGGTCCAACCACGGGGAGACCGCCAACAGCGCGGCAATGACGCCCAGCGAGATCAGGACTGCAACGCGGACGCGATTGTGCGGGCCGTTGGGGGCCTTGCCGGACTGGCTGAACTGATCGAGCGCGATGCGGGCATCGACGTGGCGCCGGCAAATCAGCTAGGCGAAGAGCGGGCCGATGAGCAGTGTCAGGCATAGTCCGTCGAGCAGCCCGTCGACCCAGGGAGCCACGTCAAAATCGGCAGCCGCGAGCATCATATGGGGGAGCAGCTCGGCAAGTGCCATGCATCCGACGAAGAGCAGCGTGTCGGCCCACCAGGATCGTTGGCTCGGCCGATGCCGCAGCGGCGCGACGGACCCGCCCCACCGAGCGCGAGGGGGGCATCCGCGATGCACGACCGTCGAGGCCGCGGCGGACCGCCAGAGACAACATCGGTGCGCGCCGCGACCTGCGATGTTGTCGACAGCGACGCTTAGCCCGCCAGAGGCACGCGGTTGATGCCAGTGATGCCCTTCAAGTCTCCGAGGCGCTCCATCTCCGCCAGATCCTTCAGGAAGCCGTGCGCCTGACCCGCCGACATCGTCCAGGGCTCGAACAGCTCCGATCCGGAGTGACGAAGCACCAGCGCGCGCCGTTGCGGGGCGTGCGCTTCGTCCCAGCGCACCATCTTCATCGACCACTCGATGAACGAGCGGACCTCGATACCCTCGCAGACGAGGATTTCGCACTCGCGATGTCGTCGGTCATTCAGGATGCGGTTGTACAGCTGATTCACGACGGGACGCTTGCCCTCGAGCGCCTGGAGGAATGCGCCGCTGCTGTAGCACAGAATGCCACTCACTCCGGTCCTGGCATTGTGCTCGCTCGCCGACGAGAGGATGCCGGCGAGATCTTCGTAGCTGAGTCCCGGCCGTGCAATACTTGCGTAAATCAATCGAATGATCTGCATGGCGTGATGACCAAAATCCGGTGAAGGGGAGTCGCGCGGGGAGAACGGAACGCGTTGTCACTGGCAGCATCTGTCGAACCAACGTCAGACGGCGAGAGCACACTGAGCTTGCTGCCAGCAAGCCGACGCCACCCTTCACACCAGACCGACACCGCCAGCGTGTCGTTTCCGTTGCCGAGGAACAGCATGCGTCCTGTTTCCCGCTGCGATCAGGTCTCGGCATTTCGGACGCAAGTGTTGAGCGTATCTGCTCCGTCCGCGATAACGATTCACGCAGTGTGCGCATTGCAAAACACTCATGCAGTCGGGCGCACACTGACGCGCGCAACGCTTGCAGGTGTGTCGACTCCAACCTTCCGTCGCAATTGAATTTATCCCTGCAGGAATCAATGTCATCGGTCGATAACAACCCATAGGTCCTTTGAGCATCAGGCAACATCTCCTCTCAGATTCCGACACCACGATGGATGATCTCCTTCGAGACTTCCTCACCGAAAGCACCGAGAATCTTGCGAAGCTGGACAACGATATCGTGGAACTCGAGCGACGTCCCGGCGATCTCGCACTCCTCAACAGCGTCTTCCGGACGATCCACACCATCAAGGGCACGTGCGGATTCATCGGGTTGGTGCGACTCGAAGGGATTGCCCACGCAGCGGAGAACGTCCTCGATGCGCTGCGCGCCGGGTTGCTCGCCGTCAAGCCGGACCTGATCGGTGACATCCTCACAGCCGTCGATCGGATCAAGACGGTGCTCGACGGGCTGGCGAAGAACGAAGTCGAGCCGCACGGCGATGACACCGAACTGATCGCGCGACTGACCGCCTGGCTGGCGAAGGAAGCGTCCAGCCAGCTGCAGCCGTCACGCGTGTCGGCACCGGCGCCCGCAGCCGCCGCGGCGCCAGAGACGACACCAGATTCGACACCAGATTCGACACCAGAGACGGTGCCCGACGCGGTGCTTGACGCGATGCCCGATGTCGCGCCACGCGCCTCGAGCGAGGAGGCCCTGCACGCCAGCACGCAGACGAATACGGTCGCCGACAGCACGCTCCGTGTTGGCGTCGACGTGCTGGACAAGCTGATGAATCTCGTCGGTGAACTTGCACTCGGCCGCAACCAGCTCCTGCAGCTGGCCGCGACCGAGGAGGAATCACCGTTCGCGAAGCCCGTGCAGCAGCTGGACCGGGTGACGACCGACCTGCTCGAGGCGGTGATGAAGACCCGCATGCAGCCGATCGGCAACGCGTGGACCAAGCTGCCACGCCTGATCCGTGACCTGTCGATGTCGGCCGGCAAGCAGATCTCGCTGGTGATGCACGGCGCTGAAACGGATCTCGACCGCCAGATCCTGCAGGCGATTCAGGATCCCCTCACGCACATGATCCGGAACTCGGCAGACCATGGCGTCGAGACGCCGGCCATTCGTGCGAAGGCCGGCAAGCCGGAGATGGGCACCATCCATCTGAGCGCGCGCCACGAAGGCGGGCACGTCGTGATCGAGATCGTGGACGATGGCGCCGGCATCGATGCCGCCCGCGTACGGCGGAAAGCCGTCGAGCGCGGGCTGGTGAAGGCCGAGGCGGCCGAGGCGATGCCCGATGCCCAGGTCCTGCGTTTCATCTTCGAACCCGGCTTCTCGACCGCGGAGAAGGTCACCAACGTCTCGGGCCGCGGCGTCGGCATGGACGTCGTGCGCAGCAACATCGACGCCATCGGCGGCACCGTGGAACTCTCGTCGCAGCCCGGCCGCGGGACGACGGTCCGCATCAAGATCCCGCTCACCCTGGCGATCATCTCGGCGCTGCTGGTCGGGACGGCCGGCGAATCGTTCGCCGTCCCCCAGATCGGCATCGTCGAACTGGTCCGCGTGACGGAGGAGCAGCACGCGCTGGTCGAGAACGTCCACGGCGCCCAGTTCTACCGGCTGCGCGACACCCTGCTGCCGCTGGTTCTGCTGCGCAGCCTGCTCGGCCTCGACACCGAAGCGACCGACAGCACATACAACATCGTCGTCTGCCAGGTGGGCCAGGCTCGGTTCGGCCTCGTCGTGGATGACGTCTTCGACACGCAGGAGATCGTGGTCAAGCCGGTGGGCCGACTGATCAAGCACCTGCCGGCATACGCCGGGTGCACCATCACCGGCGACGGTCGCGTGATCATGATCCTCGACGCCGCCGGCATTGCCTCGATTGCGCAGGTGGCCAGCACCGAGACGCGCGACGAGGCCGAGCAGGCCGCACGCGCCGCCGAACGGGCGCTCGCCGCGCGCCAGACCGAGACCAGGGAGAGCGTCCTGCTCTTCGACGCCGGCTATCCCGCCCTGCAGGCCGTGCCACTGTCGCTCGTCGCCCGCCTCGAGGAGTTCCCGCTCAGCGCGATGGAGGAGGCCGATGGGCACTTCCTGGTGCAGTACCGTGGCGCGCTGATGCCGGTGGTGGCCGCCAACGCCTCGATGGACCTGCGGAGCCTCGACCCACGCCCCGTGATCGTCTTCAGTGACCGGAACCGTACAATGGGGTTGGCCGTCAACGAAATTCGCGACATCGTCGAGGAACATGTGCAACTGCAGCGACGCGCCGCACGCCCAGGGGTGCTTGGCGTCTCGGTGATCGCCGGCCGGGCAACGGAAGTCATCGACACCGACCACTTCCTGCGCCATGCGCACGGCGAGACCCTGACACCGTCCGATGACGACGTCGCGGCACCGACCGCCGCCGCCGCCGCCGCCGCCGCCACCACGCCAACGCCGGCGGCCGCATGAGCAACGCGACGATGGCGCCGGCGGCGGGAGGCATCCAGGCCCAGCTCGAGTACGTGACCTTCCGGCTGGCCGACCAGTGGCTCGGCATTCCGGTGATGATGGTGCAGGAGGTGCTGGTCGCGATGCGCATCGCCCGCGTGCCGATGGCGCCGGATGCGATCGCCGGGTTCCTCAACCTGCGCGGGCAGATCGTGACCGCCGTCGACCTGCGCAAGACCCTCCGGCTGCCACCGCGGGACCCCGCGGCAGAGATCATGAACGTCGTCGTCCTCCACGAGGGGGAACTGTTCGCCTTCATGGTCGACGAGGTCGGCGACGTCGTGTCGGTGGCCAACGACACGGTCGAACCGACGCCAGCGACGCTCGACCAACGCTGGCGCACCGCGTGCACCGGCATCGTCCGGCGCGAACGCGGGCTGCTGCTCGTGATGAGTGTGCAGGAAGTGTTGCGACTCGAACAGCCGTCCGGCTGAGCCCCACCGTGTGGCGGGCTCGCGACGGTGCATGCACCGAGAGCCACACCGACCGACACGACCCCTCTGTCACCACCCTCCCCGAACAACCTCTCCGATCATGCCGAACAATCGCATCACGCCTCCTGGCCCCCGCTCCACCAAGGCCGCCGGCAAGTCCCGTCCGCCTGCACGCGCGATCACGCACGTCCCGACGACCGCTGCGGACGACGAGAACGCAGCCTCGTTCGAACTGGCCTTCAGCGAGTTCGAGGCACAGGTCGACGCCATCAACAAGTCGATGGCCGTGATCGAGTTCGACCTCGACGGCACCGTGCTGACCGCGAACCCGAACTTTCTCGGCGTGATGGGCTACACGCTGCCGGAAGTCCAGGGCAAGCACCACTCGATGTTCGTGGACGAGGACTACAAGGCCAGCGCGGAGTATCGGGAATTCTGGGCCAAGCTCAATCGCGGGGAAAATCTCTCCGCCGAGTACAAGCGAGTCGCCAAGGGGGGCAGGGAGGTCTGGATCCAGGCGTCCTACAACCCGATCCGCGATCGCACCGGGCGCGTGGCCAAGGTGATCAAGTTCGCGTCCGACATCACCGCGCAGAGCGCGGCGCTGGCCAACTTCTCCGGCCAGGTCGAGGCGATCGGCAAGTCGAGCGCCGTGATCGAGTTCAACATGGATGGCACGATCCTGACGGCGAACGACAACTTCCTGTCGGTGCTCGGCTACTCGCTGGATGAGATCCGCGGCAAGCATCATTCGATGTTCGTCGAGGACACCTACGGCCGGAGCGCCGAATACCGGGAGTTCTGGGCCAAGCTCAATCGCGGGGAGTTCCACTCCGACGAGTTCATGCGCATCGGCAAGAACGGCAAGGTCTGCTACATCCAGGCCACCTACAACCCGATCCGCTCGCGCGACGGCAAGTTGATGAAGGTGGTCAAGTTCGCCACCGACAGCACCGCCATGGTGAAGCTGCGCGCCGAGATGGCGCTCTTCAAGCCGATGGTCGAGTCGGCGAAGGTGAACCTCATGCTCTGCGACCTCGACTTCAACATCAAGTACATCAATCCGGCCTCGCTCGAGACGCTGAAGACCATCGAGCAGCACTTGCCGGTGAAGGCCAGCCAGGTGGTGGGGTCGAAGATCGACATCTTCCACAAGGACCCGGCCCACCAGCGCGCGATGCTGGCCACCGACAAGAACCTGCCGCACAACGCCAAGATCCGCGTCGGTCCCGAGACGCTCGACCTCAATGCGGTTGCGATCTACGACGCCAGCGGCAAGTACGTCGGCCCGATGGTCAACTGGTCGGTGGTCACGCAGAACGTGCGCATGGCCGACGACTTCGAGTCGACGGTGGCGGCGATCGCCAGCGTCGTGAGTTCCTCCTCGACCGAGCTCGAGGCCAGCGCGCAGGGCATGGCTGCGTCATCGGAAGAGACCACCCGGCAGGCGCAGGCCGTCGCCGCGGCATCGGAACAGGCCACGCGCAATGTGCAGACCGTCGCCAGCTCGGCCGAGGAGCTGACCGCCAGCATCCGCGAAATCGCCGGCCGCGTGCAGGAGGCGTCGCAGATCTCGCAGGTCGCGGTCCGCGCCGCCACCGAGACGACCGAGACGATGGCCAAGCTCGGGGTCTCCAGCCAGGAGATCGGCCAGGTGGTGAAGGTGATCACCTCGATCGCCCAGCAGACCAACCTGCTGGCCTTGAATGCCACGATCGAGGCGGCCCGCGCCGGCGAGGCCGGCAAGGGCTTCGCGGTGGTGGCGAATGAAGTGAAGGAACTGGCCCGCCAGACGGCCCGTGCCACCGAGGAAATCAGCAGCAAGATCGCCGGCGTGCAGACCGAGACGGCATTGGCGGTGACGGCGATCCGCGAAATCGCCGGCGTGATCAACAAGATCAACGAGATCTCGACCACGATCGCCGGCGCCGTCGAGGAGCAGAACGCGGCCACCAGCGAGATCTCGCGCAACGTGGGCGAGGCTGCCCGCGGCACCGCTGAAGTCAGCTCGAGCATCTCGACGGTGACGATGGTCGCTGCCGAGGGCGGGCGCACCGCCGAGAACATCCGCAGCGCCGCCGGTGGCCTGTCGGTCGAATCGGAGCGCCTCAATTCCGCCGTCGCCGAGTTCCTCACGAAACTCCGGAAGATCTGATGCATAAACGAATTCTCGTGATCGATGACTCGGGGACGATCCGCAAGGCGATCCGGCGAATCCTCGAGGGGCTGAGCTACACCGTGACGGAAGCCGAAGATGGGGAGCAGGCGCTGCAGGCGCTGAGCGCGGGCACCCCATTCGACGCCGTGCTCTGCGACATCGACATGCCGGTGATGGACGGGCTCTCGTTCCTCAGCGCGGTGGCAGCCCGCCCCGCGCTGATGCCGCCGCCGATCATCATGTGTACCACGCATACCTCGTTCGACAAGATCCAGACCGCGCTGACCCTGGGCGCGTCAGAATACATCATGAAACCCTTCGATGCCACGATCATCGGGTCGAAGCTCGAGGCGTGCGGCGTCCAATGACCGCCACGACTGATCCGATTCGCGTGCTGATCGTCGACGACAGCGCGGTGATCCGCGGTGCGCTCGGGCGCATCGTGGACGCCGAGGCCGACATGACGGTCGTGACGACGGCACCGAACGGGAAGGTCGCCCTCAATGCACTCAAGCACGCGAAGATCGACGTCGTGCTGCTGGATGTGGAAATGCCGGAGATGGACGGACTCACCGCTCTTCCCCTGATCCTCGCGCAGTACCCCGACACACGCGTGATCATGGCCAGCTCCCTCACGCAACGGGGCGCCGAGGTCACGATGACGGCGCTGGCAATGGGGGCGTCGGACTATATCGCCAAGCCGGCGGCGAAGACTGGCTCGGCGACGCTGGCTGCCGTCAGTCTCGAGATCGCGTCAAAGGTCCGCGCGATCGGCCGCTCCGCACGTGGACATCGCACGCCGCCGGCGACCGCTCGTCCGTCCGCACCGGCCCATACCGAGTTGCTGGCGGCGCGCACCGAGGGTGCCGCACCGCGCATCCTCGCCATCGCCTCCAGCACCGGCGGTCCGAACGCGCTGGCCGAGGTGCTCTCCGCACTTCCGAAGGATTTTGCCCTCCCGATTCTCATCACACAGCACATGCCGGCGGTCTTCACGGCACTGCTCGCGCAGCGGCTCGAACGCGATACCGGCCGGAGCTGCGTCGAGGCCAAGGATGGTGACCGTATCACGCCCCACTGCACGTATGTCGCGCCCGGCGACTTTCACATGATCGTTCAGACGAACGAGGGACTTCCCTACGTGCGACTCACGAAGACGGACCCCGAGAACTATTGCCGACCGTCGGCCGACCCGATGCTGCGATCGATCGCCGCCATCTACGGCGCCTCGACCTTGACGGTCGTGCTGACGGGGATGGGCGAAGACGGCATGCGCGGCTGCAAGGATGTGCAGCAGCGCGGCGGCCAGATCCTGGTGCAGGACGAAGCCACCAGCGTCGTCTGGGGCATGCCGGGTGCGGTGGTCAACGCAGGCCTCGCATCAGCCGTCCTCCCACTTTCACAGATTGGTCCCGCCATCATGTCGCGTTGCACCACTGCCGCTCCGGGGAAAGCCGCATGATCACACCCGACGAGTACACCTTCCTGGGCGACTTGCTCAAGAAGCACAGCGGCCTGGCCCTCGGCCCCGGCAAGGAATACCTCATCGAGAGCCGGCTCCCCCCCGTGGCGGTGACGTACGGCCACGCCGACGTGACCGCGCTCGTGGCGGCCCTGCGGAAGTCGCCGGCGCAGGCCATGGTCAAGCATGTCTGTGATGCGATGACCACCAACGAGACGCTCTTCTTCCGCGATAACAAGCCGTTCGTCGCACTCGAGAAAGAGATCCTGCCCGCGGCCGCCCGGCGGGCCCGCGAGCAGGGGCGCCCCATGCGGATCTGGTGCGCCGCCAGCTCTACCGGACAGGAGCCATACTCGATTGCGATGATCCTCGCGCAGGTCGAACACCTGCTCGGTGGGGTGAAGGTGGAGATCATCGCCACCGACTACTCGGCCGCGGCGCTCGCCCGCGCCAAGGCCGGCGTCTACAACCAGTTCGAAGTTCAGCGCGGCCTCCCGGTCACGCTGCTGATGAAGTACTTCACCCCGGTCGCCGATGGCTTCGAGCTCAAGCCGGAGATCCGCTCGCGCGTCACGTACCAGGGGATCAACCTCCTGGAGCCGTACCCGGCCTACTGGCAGTTCGACATCATCTTCTGCCGGAACGTGCTGATCTACTTCGACGTGCCGACGAAGAAGGACGTGATCGACCGCATGGCCCGCACGATGGTCCGCGGCGGCAGCCTCTTCCTCGGCGGGACCGAGAGCACCCTGGGCATCACCGACTCCGTCGTGCGCGTGCCGAACCATCCCTCGGGCGTGTTCTGCAAGCCGAACGAAGTGGACCTGCACGCCTCCCTGGCCGCCGCCTGAGACCAGGGCAGGAACGAACGACGCGCGAGGGGCAGCAGCCACCCTCGCGCGTCGTTCGTCGTTTCAGGCCTGTGGTGGTGAGCGCAGGCGGGTGGGCAGCTCCTCGGACGCCAGGCGCTGCGGCCCCTACTCCAGCCAGACGGTCACCTGCCGGTGCTCCTCATTGAGCGAGAAGATCGGCCGCGGATAGAGCACCTCCTGCCGATTGAGATCGTCGGTGATCGCCTCGAGCGGAATGTCCTCCGCCTTGATCTTCGCCACGACATCGGCGGGAATCAGTTCGATGAGCCAACGCGCGCTCTTCGACGGCAGCGCGACGCGCACCCGTTCCTCGCCATCACGGACGACACGGACCATCAGGTTCTTCGCCGGCTCGCCGGGAGCGGCCTTCGTGCCGGAGGAGAAGAGTCCGCGAACCCAGGTGTACGGGCATGATGACATGTTGGCGTCCGGCAGAGTGTCGCGGGAGAGGTGTGTCTTGGTCTACACAACAGTGTCGTCACAACGTGCCACCTCAGTGAGTCCTCATTTGCGCGCGGGCATCGACTCCCAGACGTGCGATATGCCTGTCGTGTTCGTGCGTCGTCGGGCTGCTCCCTCCGCGATCGCCTCGCCTCAGGATCCAAGCGCTGGGAGCATCTCACGCCGCCTCGCGACGGGTGGAGTTCGCCGGTGGCCACCAGTTCATCGAGTGCTGCAATGAGCACGTCCCACGCGGACGGATCATCCGCGCACGACGGCGCCGCACCAGCGGTCATGAACGCCGTGTCGAACAGCTGCGGCTCGCGTTCGGCAAACTCGATGTACGCACGGCCAATCGCATGCAGCCGCCTGATCGCACCGATGCCCGTGTCCGCCGGATCCTCGACGACGGCTGAACTGCACACTGGTCGCGAGCTTGAGCGTCTGGCCTGCGAAGTGTCAGGCCGGCCGGCGCAACTGCAGAATGCGCCGCGCCGGATGATTCGTGCACTCGGGGTCTTTCAACAGATGATGCGTGAACAAGTGGAAGTGATGTATCAGTTCGAACGACCATAAACGACCATATGTGTTCAGCAGCGCCAAACCAAGGCGGGCATTCGACACGCGGGCAATGACCTATCAGGGAGGGTTGAAACAGGTCTGGGCGGGCGGGCAGGCGGACGGAACGTCAGCTGACCGGCAGCGCTCTGCTGCTGGCGAAGTCATCCACAGCTGATGCACGTACCGACCTGGGGTCCACCGCACGCAGGAGGGGGACGAGTCGAGGGAAGCGCGTCATCGAACACTTGCATTGCTGACCGCTGCGACGCTGTCCATCTTCTCCGGGTCCTGTCCAGGCCCCCGTGGCCTGACCCGTTCCAGCCCGAGACCGAGCCAGATACCAGAGCGCGGCGCGTCAGCGTCGCGAGACATCACGCCCGCGCAGGAACTGCCGCATGCCGCGAACGCTGCCGGTGATTGAGCAACGGAAGTTCGGTGAAACCCTCCGCCGCGACATGTGGTGGATCCCGAACGTCATCGTCGTCACGATTCTCAGCAGCTTCCTGGGCTACGCCACGTGGGCGGCGTTTCAGAACGCGAACTACACGCACGGTCCGTATCTCTCCCCGTTCTATTCGCCAGAGCTCTTCGGGGCCTCGCCGCACGCCTGGTTCGGCCCGAAGCCGGCCTGGTGGCCCGGTTTCGTTCCGTTCTCGCCGGCGCTTTTCATCCTTCCGGTACCTGCGCTCTTCCGCTTCACCTGCTACTACTACCGCGGCGCCTACTACAAGGCCTTCTGGGCTGACCCACCCGCCTGCGCAGTAGGCGAGCCCCGCAAGACCTATCTCGGCGAGAATTCGTTTCCGCTGATCATGCAGAACGTGCACCGCTACGGGTTGCTGCTCTCGTTCATCCTGCTGGTGTTTCTCTGGCGCGATGCGTATCTCGCGTTCTGGTTTACGGACGACAGCGGGGTGAAACGCCTCGGCGTCGGCGGCGGCACGATCGTCATGCTGATCAACGTGCTCCTGCTGTCGGGCTACACGCTGGGCTGTCACTCAATGCGCCACGTGCTGGGCGGCATGTCCGATCGCATGTCGAAGGCTCCCGTCCGCAAGCTGGCGTACGACTACTCGAGCGCATGCAATCGCGGGCACATGAAGTGGGCCTGGTGCAGCCTGTTTTCTGTTGCCCTCACCGACGTCTACATTCGCCTCTGCGCGTCAGGTGTGCTGACCGATGTGAGGATTCTCTAGATGACCGAATACGAGCGCGTCGAACATGACGTTCTGGTGATCGGTGCCGGTGGGGCTGGACTGCGCGCTGCAATCGCCGCCGCCGCCGCCGGCGCACGCGTTGGGCTGGTCTGCAAATCGTTGCTGGGCAAGGCGCACACCGTGATGGCCGAGGGCGGTGTGGCGGCGGCGATGGGCAACGTGGATGACCGCGACAACTGGCGCGTGCACTTTGCCGACACCATGCGCGGCGGCCAGTATCTGAACAACTGGCGGATGGCCGAGCTGCACGCACGCGAGGCGCCAGACCGCGTGCGTGAACTCGAGGCGTGGGGTGCGGTGTTCGATCGCACGAGCGACGGCCGTATTCTGCAGCGCAACTTCGGCGGTCACCGGTACCCACGGCTCGCGCATGTGGGTGACCGCACCGGGCTCGAGATGATTCGCACGCTGCAGGATCATGCGATTCATCTGGGCATCGATGTGCACATGGAAGTCACGGTCGTCGAGCTCCTCAAGGACGGCGAGCGGGTGGCCGGCGCGATGGCCTACGACCGTGAGCGTGGACGATTCAAGCTCTTTTCCTCAGGCTCGGTGATCCTTGCCACCGGTGGCATCGGCCGCGCTTTCGACATCACCAGCAACAGCTGGGAATACACTGGCGACGGGCATTCGCTGGCGTATGACGCCGGCGCCGAACTGGTCGACATGGAGTTCGTGCAGTTTCATCCGACCGGAATGGTCTGGCCGCCCAGTGTGAAGGGAATCCTCGTCACCGAGGGTGTGAGAGGCGAGGGGGGCGTGCTGCGGAACAAGGACGGCAAGCGTTTCATGTTCGATGACATTCCCGACAACTACGCGAGTTCCACAGCCGACAACGAGGAGGAGGGGTGGCGCTACACGCAGGGCGACAAGACTGCGCGACGCCCGCCGGAACTGCTTACGCGCGATCATGTGGCACGCTGCATCCAGCGCGAAGTGCGTGACGGACGGGGCAGCCCGCACGGCGGCGTGTTCCTCGACATCGCGTGGATCAAGGACCGCATTCCGAAAGGCGCGGAGCACATCCGGAAAAAGCTGCCGTCGATGTATCACCAGTTCATGCAGCTGGCGAACATCGACATCACGGCGGTCCCGATGGAGGTCGGTCCGACCACGCACTATATCATGGGCGGCATTCGCGTGGACGGCGACACGCAGATGTCGAGCGTGCCGGGACTCTTCGCCGCTGGTGAGTGTGCGGCAGGACTGCACGGAGCCAACCGGCTCGGCGGAAACTCGCTCTCTGATCTGCTCGTGTTCGGCAAGCGCGCCGGCGAATACGCCGCCGCCTTTGCCCTCGGCCACCCGGCCACGAACATGTCTGTCGCCGATGCGGAGGCGTCGGTGGCGACGGCGCTCGAGCCCTTCGGCCGCGACGGAAGTCCGGAGGCGCCGTACGCGATCCAGCACGAGTTGCAGGGCATGATGCAGAAGCTCGTCGGCATCGTGCGCGTGGAAGCGGAGATGCGCGCCGCGCTGGATGGCCTTGAAAGACTTCAGGCCCGCTCGCGCAGTGTCGGGGTGCATGGCAACCGGGAGTACAACCCCGGGTGGCACACGGCGCTTGATCTGCATCACCTCATGACGGTGTCAGAGGCCATCACGCGGGCGGCGATTGAACGGAAGGAGAGCCGGGGCGGCCATTTTCGCGACGACTATCCTGACAAGGATCCTGCCTTCGCGTCGTTCAACATCGCGTTGAAGAAGGGGCCCACAGGCCAGATGGAGCTCTCGCGACATGTCATCCCGCCGATGCCGGACGAACTGAAGGCCATTATCGAGGAGCAGAAATCCTGATGGCGACCACCACGTTCAGAGTCTGGCGCGGCGAGCGCGGAAAGGGCGCGTTCGTCGACTACACGACCGATATCACCGAGGGCATGGTGGTGCTCGATGCGATGCACCAGGTGCAGGCCGAGAACGCCAACGACCTCGCCATCCGCTGGAACTGCAAGGCGGGGAAGTGCGGGTCGTGCTCGGCCGAGATCAACGGCCGTCCGAAGCTGATGTGCATGACGCGCATGGATCAGTTGCCGGCCAACGAGCCGGTGACGGTGGAACCGATGCGTGCCTTCCCGCATGTGCGCGACCTGGTGACAGACGTCTCGTGGAACTTCGAGGTCAAGAAGCGGATCCGGAAGTTCAAGCCGCGCGCGCCGGACGCACCTGACGGCACCTGGCGCATGGATCAGGTGGATGTGGACCGCGTGCAGGAGTTCCGGAAGTGCATCGAGTGTTTCCTTTGCCAGGACGTCTGCCACGTGCTGCGTGACCACCAGAAGCACGATGAGTTCATCGGCCCGCGGCACCTCGTGTTCGCGGCGGCGCTGGAGATGCATCCCCTCGACACCGAGGATCGGCTGCGGGATCTGAAGGACGAACACGCGATCGGGTTCTGCAACATCACCAAGTGCTGTACCGCAGTCTGCCCTGAGCACATTACCATCACGGACAATGCCATCATTCCTCTGAAGGAGCGCGTCGTGGACGAATTCTATGATCCGTTCGTGAAACTCGTACGAATGATACGGGGGAAGAAGTCATGACCTGGACGCCACCTGCCATCAAGCCGATCAGTCGCGAAGGGGTTGCGGCTGCGCTGCAGAAGGCACATCGCTACCGCCTGCTCAACGACTCTGTGGCAGCCGAGAGCATCTGCCTTGATGTCCTTGGTATCGAGCCAGACAACGTCGAGGCGCTGGTGATGCACGTGCTCGCGATCACCGATCAGTTCAGCACCGCGCAGGCGGCGGATCGCGCGCGCGCACGGATTGCCGTTGCGCGTCTCACCGATCCCTATCAGAGTGTGTACTACAACGGCGTCATCTGCGAGCGGTGGGCGAAGGCGATGCTGCATCGCGCGGCGCCCGAATCGGCCGAGATGGCGTACGACTCGATCGAGAAGGCACTGGCATACTACGCCAAGGCTGAAGGTCTGCGTTCGCCTGGAAACGACGAGGTAATTCTCCGGTGGAATACGTGCGTGCGCATGCTGCAGCGTGATCCCGAGCTGCGTCCACGCGAGGCAGACGCGTGGGAACCGAGTCTGGAGTGAGGGATGCACCGGAGGACTGTACCTGAAGGGCGTGGTACACTTCGCCGACCCGTCATCAGGTCCGCCGCCATTGAAAAGCCTCGCATCACCGATGGTGATGCGAGGCTTTGAGCCGCCGACTCGGACGCTGCCAGCGGCAGCTGCGGCCTGCTAGCGCGCCGGCGCGCCGCGTCGCTGTCCATCCCACCCCGCACCATACACCGCCCGTCCCGGCTTCGCCCCGGTGTGCTTGTTGTTCCGCCAGACACCAGTGCCGTTCACGAACACATCGCGCACGCCCACCGACAGCTGGTGCGGCTTCTCGAAGGTGGCCTTGTCGATCACGGTCGCCGGATCGAAGATCACGATGTCGGCGAAGCTCCCTTCCTTGAGCAGCCCCCGATCGCGCAAACCAAGGATCTGCGCGGTGGACCAGGTCATCTTCCGCACGGCTTCCTCGAGCGGGAAGAGGCGTTCATCACGCGCGTACTTGCCCAGGAC
This sequence comes from Gemmatimonadaceae bacterium, assembly GCA_031423355.1. Lineage (GTDB taxonomy): Bacteria > Gemmatimonadota > Gemmatimonadetes > Gemmatimonadales > Gemmatimonadaceae > JACMLX01. Next base: position 16,532 of record JANPFJ010000026.1, read on the forward strand.
ACGAGTGAAGGTGCCGTACGATCGCGGATGCACCAGCGCCGTGGTGGTGTCTGGGTCGCTGCCACCGGCATCGCTACCGATCACCACCCACGGTCGCGACATCATCGCCGATACGTTCGCATCCGACATGCCGAACGTCACCTTGCCAAGCTTGTTCTGCTCGCCGATTATGAGTGCGATGGTGGCGTCGACCCAGTCCATCTTCAGTGCGGCGGCAATCTCGTTGAGCCGCTTGCCTTCGAACTGCTTCCACTCCGGCTTCTTGAATCCCGCGATCTGATACGCGCTGGGCAGATTGTCCTGGCAGTAGCTGATGACGCCGGCGGTGAGGTCCGTCATTTCGCGACGGATACGCGGCCGCAGCGTTGAATCCTGCAGTCGCTCGATCAACTTTCCATCAGCGTGCACCCAGCCGGGAATACAGGCAGACAGGCTGTTGCCGGACGCGGGGTAAGAGTACATCGTCGCTTTCACATCCTGACCCGCGGCGCGCGCGGAATCGACCTTCGCGATGGCAGGAGCGGCCAGTGGCCAGTTGCGCTGTCCTGAGGCCTTGAAGTGGTAGATGATCACCGGCACCCCACCATCCTTGCCGATCCTGATCGCTTCGTCCATCGCGCCAAGCAGTGCGCCTTCTTCACTGCGGATGTGCGTGATGTACGAGCCGTGCAGCGGTGCCATCGCTTTGGCGGTTTCGATCAACTCTTCCGTGCCGGCGTAGCTGCCTGGCGGATAGATCAGCGCACTCGAGATGCCGAACGCGCCGTCGCGCATGGCATTGCGCACCACGGTTCGCATCGTGTCGAGCTGCGCCGCCGAAGCGGCACCCTCCACCCGTCCCATGGCATATCCGCGGACGGTCGTCGCGCCGAGGTAGCTGCCGGCGTTGACGGAGATCCCATGTTGCTCCATGGCTGCCAGCCACTGCCCGAAGCCATGTTCGCCGCGGTAGGTGCTCACGCGCGTCAGCATCAGGGCATCTTCCGGATCGCCGCCGACAAACAACGAGTCGACATTGGCGTTCGATGGCGCCGGCGTGGTGGCTTCACCGAGGATCTCGGTGGTGACACCTTGCGACACCTTGCCGATGACGCGGCCGTCGGCGAAGAGCAGCGAGCCCCACGAATGGGACTGAATGTCGATGAAGCCGGGGGAGACGACGAGGCCGCCGGCGTCGACCTTCTCCTTCGTGGTCGCCGTGGCGAGTGCGCCACGCGGTGCGATGGTGGCGATCCGGTCGCCGCGCACGCCGATGTCCCCGTAGTAGTAGGGGTTGCCGGTGCCGTCGATGATCCGGCCGTTGGTGATGACGAGATCGTAGCCCGTCGCATCAGCCGCAGGCTTCGCACACGCGGCGAGGGTCAGCAGGCAGCCAGCGACTGCGCGGGCGAGCGCGGGCCGGACGAGTCGGTGTGACATGAGGTTCCGGGGAGGGTGGTTCAGTGCGGAACGGCGGCCATCCTGGATGATTCTAGTGGAGTGGAAATGAAGTTGGGGTAGCACAAAGGCGGTCGCGGCGCCTGGTCGGCAAGGCGGAAACCGCAGCAATACCAGCGGTATTGCGAGGATTTCCAACGCAGCCGACCGGGATGCCCCGACGGCCGACTGCCCCCCGACCTTCGTTTCCAGTCCACTCGTGAGGTGCGCCGTGCTTTGGTCAACTCCATGCGTCGTGGTGGCGGGCGTCTCGGTTTTGGATATGCCGGCATCGGGGTGTTCGAACGGATGCTCTCGTCGACAAGCGTGACTGCGGCCTTCGTGGTCGGCACCGTTCAGTTCGAAGAGCAACTGCAACAAACTGAATTCGGTCGGCAATGTTCGGTTCGAAGAGCAACTGCGACAAACTGAATTGGAGGGAGGCGCAGAGTCGCGGAGAACTGCATGTAGTTTGGTGTGCAATCGCGCGATCTTGCTCGTCACGACAAGCGAACCGTCTGGCGGGGTGCCTCAGCATGTCCGCCGAGATACGCTTGATCTACTGCTGTTCTCTGCGGCTCTGCGCCTCTGCGTCTCCATCATACGCCTTTAGTTGCTCTTCATCTTCACCAATCCGTGATGTCAGCACAATGCTTCGAGTGTCCGACTGCGCCCGATCATTGCTGATGCGGTGCAGTCCTTCCTTGAGGGTCGGCGCACCGAAGTTGATCAGCAGGCCGACGGGGAGTTTGAGCAGGCGAATGTATGTGAGCAGCTGCTTCGCGAAGACGGTGTCGAGACGCACCAGAGACTTCACCTCCACCACGACGCACTCCTCGACAAGCAGGTCAACCCGGAACCCTCCACCCAGGACGATGCCGTTGTACTCGAGCCGCACCCGGCACTGCCGGCGGACCCGATACCCGCGCTGCTCCAGCAGGTGCATCAGCAATTGTTCGTAGACGGTCTCCAGCAGCCCGGGCCCCACGTCGCGGTGGATGGTCAGCGCCGAATCCACGATCGCGCCCGTAATGCCAAGCAAGTCCTCGCGATCCCGCATGCTGCCCCCATGTAGCGAGAGGGGCCTCTGCAGCCCCGTGACCGTGACGCTGCGCCGCTGGGTGAGACTCCCATTGGTCCGCGCCTTGGCGCACGACATGCTGTGGTTCCGGTCGACTGCCCGAAAGCCAAAACAGCGCACGGACAGCTTTTGTGCGCACATGATGTATTTTCGGCAATGCCCGCCGCCGCGTCATCCGAGCCTGCTCCCGCCCTCCGTATGCGAGGCATCCGGAAGTCGTTCCCGGGAGTACTCGCGCTGGCCGGCGTGGACCTCGATGTGCGCCGCGGTGAGGTGCATGTCCTCCTCGGCGAGAATGGTGCCGGCAAATCGACGCTGATGAAGATTCTCAGCGGCGCTCTGGCTCGCGACGCGGGGACGATCGAGATCGACGGGCGTGCGGCGGCACTGGCCAGTCCCCGTGCGGCACGGGATACGGGGATTGCGATCATCCACCAGGAACTGGCGCTCGTTCCGGAGATGACCGTGGCCGAGAACATCTTTCTCGGGCGGGCGCCGACGCGATTCGGGCTGCTCGATCAGCCGAGGATGGTCCGTGAGGCGAGCACGTTTCTCTCGCGGCTCGGTGCGAACATCGATCCGAACCAGCGGGTCGCAGAACTCAGCATTGCGCAACGACAGCTGGTGGAGATCGCGCGCGCGCTGTCGCTGAACGCCAGGATCCTGATCATGGATGAGCCGACGTCGGCCCTCACCGACCGTGAATCGCAGCGACTCTTTGCCACGATCAGTGGATTGACGGCGCAGGGCACGGCCATCGTCTACATCTCGCACCGGCTGGATGAGATCTTCGCGATCGGTGATCGGATCACGGTGCTGCGCGACGGCAGGAATGTTGCCACGCAGGAGGTCCGCAGCGCCGATCGCCGGGATCTCATCCGGCTGATGGCCAACCGCGATGTCGATGAACTGGTGACGCAGATTCCGCGACTCCACGGTGCGGCGCGGTTGCGCGTCGAAGGGCTGACGCACGGACACACGTTGCACGACGTGAGTTTCAGTGTGCGCTCCGGGGAGATCGTCGGCTTCGCTGGCCTGCTTGGCGCCGGCCGCACCGAGATTGCACGTGCGATCTTTGGCCTCGAGCCATTTGACCAGGGCACGATTTTCGTCGATGAAAAACCGGTCGTCATCCGCTCGGCGAGTGATGCGATTGCGGCGGGCATCGGTTTTGTGACCGAAGATCGCAAGCGCGAAGGGTTGGTGCTCAGTCGCTCGGTGCGCGACAATATCGCGCTGCCGATTCTGAGGCGTCTGGCGCGACTTGGGATCGTCCGCCGCGCGGAGGAGCAGGCGACCGCTGAATCGTCGGTGCGCGAGCTGAACATCCGGACACCGTCAGTCGGGCAGCTGGCGCAGAACCTGAGCGGCGGCAACCAGCAGAAGATCGTGCTCGCCAAATGGCTGGCGACGGGCGCGCGCATCCTCTTTCTCGACGAACCGACGCGCGGCATCGACGTCGGCTCGAAAGCGGAGATCTACATGCTGATCAACGAACTGGCGGCCGCGGGGGTCGCGATCGTGCTGATGTCATCGGACCTGCCCGAGGTCCTCGCGTTGTCTGACCGGGTGCTGGTGATGCGCGAGGGGCGGATCGCCGGTGAGTTCACCCGCGCCGACGCCAGCGCCGAACGCGTGATGGCCTGCGCGGTTGGCATGTGATCGCATGATCTCGCGAACCACCATGCGCCGCATCATCGCCGGCCGCGAAGCTGGCACCGTGCTCGGCCTGATCGTGCTCTGTGCCGGACTCTGGATTGCAACACCGTACTTCGCGACCGCTGCCAACCTCACGAACGTCGCCGAACAGAGTGCCATCGTCGGCGTGATCGCGATCGGCATGACCTTCGTCATCCTCACCGGCGGGATCGACCTCTCGGTCGGGTCGCTGGTGGCGCTGGTCGGCGTGGTGATCGGATCGGCGCTGCAGCGTGGTGTCCCGGTGATCGTGGCGATCGCTCTTGGCCTTCTGGCGGGCATCGTTGCCGGTGCGCTGAACGGACTGATGATCACGCGCGGACCGCTGCCCCCGTTCATCGCGACGTTGGGCATGATGAGCGTCGCACGTGGCGCGGCACTGATGCTGTCGGATGGTCGGCCCATCTCGGACTTCCCGGAAGGACTGCGGGCGCTGGCGACGAGCGATGTGTTCGGACTGCCGGCCCCAGTGGTACTGATGCTGGTGCTGTACCTGCTGGCGTACCTCGTGCTCACGCGCACGGTGTTCGGTCGCTATATGTATGCGATCGGCGGCAACGAGGAAGCGACAGCGCTGGCCGGCGTGAACGTTCGGCTCTGGAAGTCGGTGGTCTACGCGATCAGCGGTCTTTCGGCGGGTGTCTGCGCGGTGCTGCTGGTGGCACGGCTCAACTCTGCCCAGCCGATTGCCGGCATCGGGTACGAGCTGGACGCGATTGCAGCCGTCGTGATCGGCGGCACCAGCCTGCTCGGCGGGTCGGGGTCCGTCATCGGGACACTGATCGGTGCGCTGATCATGAGCGTGCTGCGCAATGGGCTGAACCTGCTGGGTGTCTCGTCGTATCTTCAGCAGGTGGCGATCGGGGTCGTGATCATCGCCGCCGTCCTGATCGACATGGCACTCCGCCGACGGGTTCAACGCTCCTCCCTGTAGATCGCATGCGTGCTCAACTGATTACCCGTCGGATTCTCTGCGTGACTGTCGCGGTACTCGTCGGTGCCTGCAACCGTGGGGCCGACGCAACCGCACGGCCGACGGTTGCGCTGGTCGTGAAGACGCTCAACAACCAGTTCTTCATCGACATGGAAGCGGGAGCGAAGGCGGCGGCCGACAGCCTTGGGATGGAGCTGATCGTTCAGGCGCCGGAGCGCGAGATCGATGTGGAGCGGCAGATGCAGATCGTCGAGAACCTGATTCAGCGCGACGTGAAGGTGCTGATGCTGGTACCGAATGGCTCGAAGGAGATCGTGCCGGCGGTGGTGAAGGCGAACGTGGCGAAGATTCCGGTGGTCGTGGTCGACTCCCGTGTGGACGACGCAACGCTGAAGGCGGCAGGGGGCACCGTCGCGACGTTCATCGGCTCGGACAATGAAGATGGTGGCCGGATGGCCGGTGCGTATCTCATCGAGCGACTGGCTGGCAGCGCGAAGGTAGCCGTCCTTGAAGGTGTGCCCGGTCATGAGACCGCTGACGCGCGCCTGCGCGGCTTTCGCAAGGCGCTGACCGGCTCGACCGGCATGCAGATCGTGGCCTCGCAGCCGGCAAACATGGAGCGTGATCAGGCCTTCAACGTCACGCAGAACATCCTGCAGGCGCACCCGGACATCACGGCACTGTTCGCCTGCAACGATGTCATGGCGCTTGGCGCATTGGAGGCGATTGCGGCGGCTGGGAAGGGCGGCGCGATCAGTATCGTGGGGTTCGACGCACAGGACGATGCGCGGAAGGCGATCACCGAGAAGCGGATGGCCGCGACCATTGCGCAGAACCCTCGTGAGATGGGGCGGTTGGCAGTGATCACGGCCTTCCGGCTGATCAAGGGCGAGACGGTGCCCACCGAGCAGCCGGTGGCGATCAGTCTGGTCCGGTGACATGACGATCTTCCAGCGCGTCGCTGGCAAAGTTCGGCGCTGCGTGCCTTCCCCAACCCGATCCTGAGACAGACCTATGCACCAGATGGTTCGTTCATCGTCCAAGGACAGCAGCCCATTGATGTCGAGAATCGTCGCCGGCGCCTGGCGGATGGGTGACTGGCAGTGGACGCCGCAGGAGCGGCTGCGTTGGATCGAACAGTGCATCGAGATCGGTGTGACCACCTTCGATCATGCAGACATCTACGGCGGGTACACGGTCGAACAGCTCTTCGGCGAAGCACTGGCACTCGCGCCTGCGCTGCGCGCCAGAATGCAGCTGGTGAGCAAGTGTGGCATCTGCCTCACGACGGCGAATCGGCCCGCGTACCGGGTGAAGCACTACGACACGACGACCGAGCACATCATCCGCAGCGTGGAGAACTCGCTGCGCATGTTGGGCACCGATCATCTCGAGCTATTGCTGATTCATCGCCCCGATGCCTTGATGGATGCCGACGAGGTAGCCGCGGCATTCACGCACCTGCAGCTGATGGGCAAGGTGCAGCACTTCGGCGTGTCGAATTTCACGCCGGCGCAGTTCGAGCTGTTGCAGAGTCGATTCCCGCTGGTCACCAACCAGATCGAGTTGCATCCGTTGCACCTTGCGCCGTTGCATGACGGCACACTCGACCAGTGTCAGCAGCGGCGTATTCAGCCGATGATCTGGTCGCCGCTGGCTGGCGGGCGGCTGATGACCAGCGCGGACGAGGTGCCCAGCCGGGTGCGTGGCGTGCTCGAGTCACTCGGAGCGCGACATGGCGTGAGTGCTGCGACGATCGCGTTCGCCTGGCTGCTGCGGCATCCGAGTCGGCCGATTCCGGTGGCCGGGTCGCGGCGGATCGACGCGATGCGCGAGGCGGTGGCGGCGCTCGACGTGCGGCTGGATGCGCAGGAGTGGACGGAGATCTGGGCAGCGGGGAGTGGGCATGAGGTGCCCTGAGGCGCGTGACTTCGATGTTGTGCCGATCCCGGCAAGTGGCAGCGTGACCCGGCTCGTGGTTGCGAGGTCGCGTTCCGATCCGTTTCATTCGACCGTGGAGTGATGACGGTTGTTTCCCCAGCCGGATCGCTGCTGATTGGACTCCCTCAGGTTGCAGCCATGCTGATGCTTCCATATGATCGAAAATCGCATCTGTCGCTGGCGATGCTTGCAATCGGGATGCTGGGGCTGATCAGCAGTGCGTGTGGTCGCTCGCAGAACCCGGTTGAGCCATCGCGGCCAATTGATCGCACTGCGAGCATCGCTGCCGCCACGGCAACGGCCAACAAGTCAGTCGGCTTTTGCGCCGACATACGACCGTTCTACTGGGAGATCGGTGACCGCGACGGAATCCGCACCGGTGGATCGGTGAACGCTGCCGGAATCGCCACGGTGTTCACTTCGCAGACACCGATGCCAATCGCGTCGGCGTCGAAATGGATGTACGGTGCGTATGTAGCCGCACGTCGCGGCGGTGTGATGACCGCAGACGACATCCAGTTTCTGACCTTCCGCAGCGGGTACACCAATTTCATTCCGACCGGTTGCGACAACCTCGATACGGTCGAGCAGTGTGTTGCACGCGGAACAAACGGCGTGCAAACGGTAGCGAATGTGGGCAGGTTCTTTTACGACGGCGCTCACATGCAGAAACATGCGAGTCTTCCGGCGCCTGGCATGAACCTAGGCGGGTTGTCGAACGCGGCGTTGGGGAGCGAGATGCGTCGCGTGCTTGGTACGGACCTCGGCATCGAGTTTACGCAGCCGCAGCTTGCTGGCGGCCTTCGCACGACGCCCGCCGTGTATGGTCTGTTCCTGCAGAGAATTCTGTCGGGTCAGATTCGATTTGGGCCACTGCTCGGCTCGAATGCCACCTGCACCAATCCGCTCACCTGTCCGACTGCAGTGTCGACGCCGCTGCGGGGTGGGCTCAACTGGTCGTATTCGCTCGGACACTGGGTGGAGAATGATCCCGTCACTGGCGACGGAGCGTTCAGCAGCACGGGAGCGTTCGGATTCTATCCGTGGATCAATTCGCGGATTGATACGTATGGCATCGTGGCGCGGGTGGCGGCGGCGGGAAGCGGGCAAGCGTCGGCGCAGTGCGGTGCGCTGATCCGGAAGGCGTGGGAGACGGGGGTGGTGCAGTAGGAGGGGCGTGGGCAGCGAGGGCGCGATCGCGGCAACCTCCTTCTTCGCGCACTGCCGTCGTCCTTTCGTTTCCCGTTGCGCTGTGCGCTGTGGACGTCAGCGACCGACGCAACGCGGGGGCCGACTTGAGCGAGGCCTCACGCGGTGCCATCCTCCCTGCCCACGGTACTCGATCCTTCGCCCGTCACCGCCCATGACACCATCTGCCACGCGTCGGCGTCCGTCCGACATTCGCGTCCGCATCCTCCGCGGCTCCGAGATCGCGATGGGGCCGGGCAAGGCCGAACTCCTGGCGGCCATTGCGGCGACTGGCTCGATCTCGGCCGCCGCACGCGAAATGCGGATGAGCTACCGCCGCGCCTGGCTGCTGGTGCAGACGATCAACGCGTGCTTCACCCCGCCGCTGGTCGAGGCAGAGAAGGGCGGCCGGGCAGGTGGTGGCGCACACCTCACTGCCGCGGGTCTCGAGGTGCTTGAACGCTACGAGGCGACTGTTCAATTCGCGATCGAGCAGTTCACTCCGTTTCTGGCCGTACGGAAGCCACCGGCCACGGCCACGCGCCCAAAGCCTCGCGCGCGCTGACGTCTGCGCCCGGTGCGCCCGCGCGCGGATAGCGATATATACCGTCCGGTCAATCGCTCGCTCCCTGCCGATCTTCGCATTCGCCGATGGTCCTCCCGCCGTCACGGCCGTCCGCCGGGCTCCTCTTCGCACGCCTTGTCCTCGTCGGACTCGGGCTCGTCGGTCACAGCACGGCAAGCCGCGCGCAGGCTGTCGACGCTGCGATCCTCGGTGGTGTGCGTGATGGTCGCGGCGTCCAGATCGCGGGCGCAGCCGTCACGGCGCGTAACTCCGAGACCGGCGTCGAGTGGACGCTGCGCACGACATCCACCGGGCAGTTCGCGTTCCTGCGACTCCCGCTCGGCGGACCCTACTCGGTCACGGTGCGTCGCCCGGGTTTTCGCCCAGCACAACACGATGGATATCTGCTCGCACTCGGCACGCGGGTCGTCCTCGATCTCGTGCTCGACCGTGCGGTGACGGAGCTGGCACCGGTCGTCGTTGAGGCAAACGGCACTGAGCGCCATCTGGCGACCGCCGGCGCGAACTATCGCGTCGACGCCGAGCAGCTCAAGGCGGTGCCGGCGCTGAACCGCAACTTCACTGACCTCGCCGCGCTGGCCCCCACCACCGGTGCGCAGTCGTCGCTGCTCGGTCAACGGTGGACCTCCACCGACATCCGCATCGACGGTGCGCAAGCTCGCAACATGCTGCGCGCCGGTGAGCTTGGCGCCGGCCCGTTCACGCTCTCGATGGAAGCGGTGCGCGAGTTCGACGTGTCGAGTACGGTGTACGACGTGACGCAGGGCCGTCAGGGAGGCGGTGCCGTGCGCGCCGCCACCAAGGCGGGGACGAACACGTGGACCGGTTCTGCATTCACGTACTACCGCGGCAGCAGCCTTTCGGCCGCCGCCGACTTCCAGGCGCGGAGCCGCGCGCAGCGGCAGTTCGATGCCGTGCAGTGGGGCGGCAGCGTCGGCGGACCGCTCGTATCCGACAGGTTACATCTGTTCCTCGCGGTCGATCGCGTAGATTCGAATGAGCCCCTGTTCACGGGGCAGGTGAGCAGCGCCGACGACGAGCGTGCTGCCGGCATCGCCCGTGACTCGCTCGCGCGGCTTCTCAGCATCCTCGCGACGCAGTATTCGCTCGACACGACGCGAGCGCAGGTCGGTCGCCTCGACCGCAGGCCAGTCGCGAACACGGCGTTCCTGCGGCTCGACTGGAGTCCGAGCGGCCGCCACCGCCTCACGCTCACCAACAACTACACCGGGTGGATGAGCCCACTCAGTGGTGGCGTGGACCAGCCCATCACACTGTTCGATGCGCGATCCAACTACCGGACGCACGAGAACCTGTCGCTCGCCACGCTCCGCTCCACGTTCGCCACAGGTCTGCAGCACGAGCTGCGTGTCGGCGTCGCGTCCTCGTCGCGCGCGCTCACGCCGACGAGCCCCGCGCCGCGCGGCTTCGTGCGTGTGCAGTCCCAGCTCGCCGGCGGCACGCGCGGCGACGTGCGCATCCAGTTCGGCGGCAACCGGCTGGCGCCGGACGACAGCCGTGAGCTGCAACTGCAGCTTGCCAACGTCGCGAACCTGCAACGGGGCAACGTGCTCTGGACTGCGGGGACGGACAACTCGCTCACGCGCACGAGAACGTCCATCTCCGAGGCGCAGAGCGGCCTGTTCGAGTTCAATTCGCTGGCCGAGCTCGAGGCGCGACGTCCGACGCGCTACAGTCGGACGCTGCCACTCGTCGAGCGAGCGCCAGCGACGCGACAGCACGTTCTCGAACTGGGCGCATTCGCGCAGGCCGAATGGCGTCCGAGCATGCGACTGGCTGTCACGACGGGACTGCGCTGGGACGGATCAGCGTTCCTCACGGCGCCGCCGCGCAATGCGCTCGTCGAGCAGGTCCTTTCCCTGCGCACCGATCGCGCGCCAGCCGACTGGACGAGACTCGCGCCCCGCGCGCAAGTGGTGTGGGATCTGAGCGGCATCGGGCGCGATGTGCTGCGCATTGGCGCGGGACGCTTCAGCGCGCAGGCGCCATACTACGTGCAGCACAACCAGCTCCTGAATGACGGGACGCGCATCGCCGACATCACGCTCACTGGCGCGGCCGTGCCGATCCCCGACTACACTGCGTACCGCGCGGACCCGGCGACCATTCCAGGCCTGCCCGTCGGGGCGTCCGCTCCGGCGCCATACGTGAACGTGGTCGACGCGCACTTCCGGAACGCGGGAATCTGGAAGGCGAGTGCTACGTACCGTCGGCGCCTCAGCTCGTGGCTCGCGCTGACAGGGACAGCGCTCGGTTCGTGGACAGCGGACGACTACATGTATCTCGACCGCAACCTGCGCACGACGCCCGCGTTCACACTGGATGCCGAGGGGGACCGCGCGGTCTTCGTCCCCGCATCCATGATCGATGCGCAGGGGCGTACGCTGAACGTCAATGCGCTCGCCTCGCGTGCGCTCGGCCGTGTTCTCGCGCTGACGAACGCGGGACGCGGTCGACAACACGCCGGCATCGTCGAGGCTGATGTCGCGCTCCCGCGCGGCGGTGTTGCGCGCGCGTCGTACACATACAACCGGGCGCTTGACAACACGACGTTCGGCTGTTGCCTCGCGCGCACGGCAACGACGTTCACTGCCGTACAGAGCGACCCGCGCGACCTCGCCGGGTCCTGGGGGCCATCTGATACTGACTTCCGTCAGAAGCTGGTGCTTGCAGGTTCACTCAGGCTGCGGTGGGGCATTCTCCTTGGCGGCCGCTACGTGGGCACCACGGGGCGACCATTCTCCGCGGTGGTTAACGGCGACATCAATGGCGATGAGGCCATCAGCAACGACCTTGCCTTCGTCTTCGACCCGGATGATCCATCCACGCCGCTAACCGTCGCTGCGTCCATGCGTCGTGTCCTCGACAACCCGCGCAACGTGGCCCGCGGGTACCTGCGTGATCATCTGGGGCACATTGCGTCGCGTAATGGCGCGGCAGTGCCGTGGACGGCGCGCATCGACCTGCGACTGGCGAAGACGCTCCGCACTGCGCGTGGCCAGAGCGCGGAAGTCGGGCTCGACGTCTTCAACTTCGCGAACCTGCTCAACTCTGCATGGGGCGCGGAGGCCCTGCTTCCCGCCGGCATCTCGAACCAGAATCCAGTGGTGCAGCGTGTGCCGCTGCTCAACGTCGTCGGTTTTGACCAGGCCACGCGGCGGTACCTCTACACAGTCAACGAGAACTTCGGTGTGCTGCAGCGAGGGGGCACGCCATACCAGGCGCAGCTCGCGGTGCGCTATCGCTTCTGAAATGACGTGCTGGACCGGGAAGGTGCACCGGTCGGGTATCGGTGCAGCTCGCACGATGCTGACGACACATTTGAGGGGCACCGATCAGTTCCGCGACACAGCGCATCTTCGCCATCGTCCCGATCGGTGTCGCGATGCGCGTGCGCGTGCCGCACCACAATGCCTTCACTTGCACGCCTCACCGGCCCCCGGCGGGGAGGTGGGCCGTCAGATAGTTCGTGAGGAGCGTATACAAATGCACCGTCGTGCCTTCGCCTTCGAAGATCCCATGGGTCCGATTGGGATAGGCCATCATCTGGAATGGCTTGTTGGCCGCGATCAGCGCGTTGATGAGACGCTCGGTGCCCTGATAGTGCACGTTGTCATCTCCCGTGCCGTGCACCACCAGCAGATCACCGCGCAGCCGGTCGGCGAAGGTGAGGGGCGAGCTCTGCACGTAGTCCGCCTCGTTCTCTGACGGCAGACCCATGTAGCGCTCCTGATAGATCGTGTCGTACAGATGCACATCCGGCACGGGGGCAACGGCCATCCCGGTGGTGTATACACCGGGCGTGCGCAACATCAGGTTGAGTGTCATCGAGCCGCCGCCGCTCCAGCCCCAGATGCCGAACCGAGTCGAGTCCACCCACGCCCAGCGTCCGATGGAACGCGCGGCACCGGCCTGATCCTCGCTCGCCAGAACACCGATCTTGCGATAGACCGACTTGCGCCACGCCCGGCCTCGCAGCGATGGCGTCCCGCGGTTGTCGAGCGTGATCACCGCGTAGCCTCGTTGTGTCAGCATCAGGTGCCAGGGGTCGATCGCGTTCCAGTCGTCGACGGCGGTCTGCCCGGCCGGCTCCCCATACACCATGAAGAGGACGGGATATCGCTTCGTCGAGTCGAAGGCAGCAGGATACATGACGAGACCGTCGAGGGTCGTACCGTTACCCGCGTCGACTCGCACGAACGACGCCCGGCCCCGCGCGAGGGTCGCGACCCGCTGCTGCAGCTCCGCGTTGTCCGCGAGGGCGCGGATCACCTCATGCGACGGCAATCGCACCAGCTCCACGCGCGGCGCCGTCGTGACGTTCGAGAAGGTGTGCACCGCGAACGCTGCGCCCGGCGCGACGCTGTAGCGGTGCGTTCCGGCCTGCGCCGCGGGGCTGAGACGTGTGGCGGTCCCTCCGGCAAGCGGCACGCGATACAGGTACCGCTGGGTGGCGTTGTCAGGTGAGGCGCGGAAGTACAGCGTACCGCCGATCGTGTCGATGCCCGCGACGTCCTCGACGTCGTATGCGCCCGTCGTGAGCAGCCGCATGTCGCTGCCATCGCGCGACACGCTGTAGACGTGCCGCCAGCCGTCACGTTCACTGATCCAGAGAAATCGCTGCCCCTGCTCGATCCACTGCCAGTCGTTGACGACGTCCACCCAGGCACTGTCGCGATCGACGAGCATCGGCGCGACACGTCCGGTGCGGGCGTCCCCGCGCAGGACCGTCAGCGTATTCTGCAGCCGGTTCAAGTGCTGCATCAGCAGCTGGGTGGAGTTCGCCGCCCACTCCATGCGCGCGAGATAGATGTTGCGCCGGTCACCGGGAACCTGCATCCACCGGGTGATTCCGCCGGCAGCGGCAACGACGCCGATCCGGACGGCCGAGTTGGTGGTGCCGGCCTTTGGATACTGCACCGGTGTGGTGAAGGAGTAGAGGCTGTCGGTGTTGTTGACGAGCAGGAAGTCGCGCACGCCCGACGCATCGAGCTGCCAGTAGGCGATGCGGGTGCCATCCGGACTCCACCGAAAACCATCACGGTTCCCGAATTCCTCTTCGTACACCCAGTCGAACGTGCCGTTGATGGTGGTGCGTGATCCGTCGCGTGTGAGTGGCGTGATGCGGTGATCGCTGAGCCGTTCGACGTAGAGATTGTTCTCGCGCACGTAGGCGACGCGATCACCCTGCGGCGAGAACTTTGCGAACATGAGGGTCTTCGGTTTCGCCGCAGCGCCGCCCAGCTGGCGCAGTCTGCTGGTGCCGATGTCGAGTACCCAGTAGTCGCCGCGCGTGTTGGCGCGCCAGACGCGGGCGGTGTTGGTGAAGAGCAGCAACCGAGCGCCGTCGGTCGAGAAGGTGAACGATGCCGGCCGTAGTGGCACCGAGTCGCCGCGCGGGACCAGCTGCTCGCTGCGTACGACGACCGTCTTCGTGAGTGATACCGGATCCACACGCACCAGGTCTGCGCCCGGCGCGCCACTCCGCGGCTCGAAGGCGAAGTAGCTCTTCCCATCGGCCGCCCAGATGAAGCGCGGGACTGCCGCGGTACTGAACAGATCGCTGTTGAAGATGCGATCGACCGTGAGCAGCGAGGGGTCTGCGGCCTGGGCAGCGAGTGATGTCGCGATCGCTGTTGCGAGCGTCAGGGCCGTGAGCGGCAGGGCAACTCGGCGGAATGATGGCATGAGGCCGTGGCGGGGCGATTGGGCGGTGGTCCTGATCGAAGCATCTCGCAGCGTGCGCGAAACATATCCGCAGCCCCGGCATCCCCCTACCTTGTTCGCATGCCACCCCAACGCATATCACCGTGGACACCAAGCGCCGAGCAGATGGCGCTCTGGCCGTCGGTGTCCGGGAACACCATCAATGGTGTCGGTGAGACGCAGGTGCGGCAGCCGTCGCCGGTGTACTGGCACTCGCCCGACGCCACCGCGCACGGCAGGCTGCAGCTCTGGTTCTACGGACGGATCACACCGTTCGTGCAGCGCGCGCGCGAGGAGCGCATGCGCGCCGCTGAGGAGCCAGTCGCTCCGCTGGCCGACGTGACCAACGAGCGCTCGGCCGCGGAGTGGACGCAACTGGTGAAGGACGCTGCGCGGCGTGCCGGAGCCGACGATGTCGGCATCACGCGTGTGCAGCCGCAGTGGGTGTACGATGGCTACGAGGTGAGGGAGCAGTTCGCCGTGATGTTGTGCGTGCAGCACGATTGGGATGCGCTCAAGACCGCGCCTGAGGAGACGGCGGCCGCGGAAGTGATCCGACAGTACGGGCGCGGGATTCGCGTGGCGAAGGCCGTCGCAGGTTTCCTCCGGGAGCAAGGACACGCGGCCACACCGCATGGTGGCCCGCTCGCGATGCCGATGCTCCTCCTCCCGGCGGCGATCTCCGCCGGCCTCGGAGAACTCGGGAGACACGGGTCACTCATCAATCGCACGCTCGGCTCGAACCTGCGGCTCGCCATGGTGCTGACCGATGTGCCGTTGCTCGTCGATGCGCCTGACGACTTCGGCGCCGACGAGTTCTGCACGAAGTGTCAGTCGTGCACGAACGATTGTCCTCCGCAGGCGATCGGCGCGGAGAAACGACTGGTGCGTGGCGAGATGAAGTGGTACGTGGACTTCGACAAGTGCCTGCCCTACTTCAACGAGACGCAAGGCTGCGCTGCCTGCCTCGCCGCGTGTCCGTGGAACCTGCCAGGGGTGGCAGAGTCGATGGTGGTGAAACTGGCGCGCCGCCGGGCGCAGCGACCCGATGCTCCCGCGACGTCAGAGCACGCGTGATCGCGACGCGCTGACCCACGCCGGTGCGCCGCCGCCGGCCGATGCGGCTCGAGACGCTGCACATTGGCAAGCCATCAATCGGCAACCGCCCTCTGGATCTCGGCGATGCACCGAGTGCCGGACCTGCTGGACATCCGGTTTTCCTGACTACCGCATCACCAGCCACGCCAATGCGGTCACGAGCGCAACGATGAGGAGTGCCATCACGCCAAGCGCAAGATTCCGCGCCGCAGACGTCGGTGACTCGACAGTCCTGACTGACTTCGGCGTCTCGAATGCATCGAGCGCCCGGAGCAGGTCGGCCGCAGCTTGCGGTCGTGCGTGTGCGGACTTCGCCAGACACTGCATCACCAGCGCACCGATGGCCGGCGGCACGGCTGGTTTGCGGGCGAGCAGCGACCGCGGCTGCTCCGTGACGTGCGCCGCCACCATCGCGCGTGATGTCGTACGCCCCGGAAACGGATGCTCGCCCGCCAGCAGTTCCCACGCCATCACGCCCCATGAATAGAGGTCGACGCGATGATCGAGCGACGGATCAGCAAGCGCCTGTTCCGGTGCCATGTACGCGGGTGTCCCGATCGTCATGCCAGGCAGCGTGAGCCCGCCTGGCATCGCGGTGCCAGGCAGCGGATGCTCGGCGGTGCGTGCCGCACTCAGCGCCTTCGCAATCCCGAAATCCGTCACCACGGCCGTGCCGCCGGACAGCAGCACGTTCTCGGGCTTGATGTCGCGGTGTACCACGCCATGCGTGTGCGCGTAGGCCAGCGCCTTGGCCACGTCGCGCAGGATGCTGATGGCCTCGCCGATCGTGAGCGGCGCCGGCTGGCCCAACCGCTCGCGCAGCGACTCCCCCTCCACGAAGGGCATCGAGTACCAGGGAATTCCATTCGCGTCGCCAGAGGCAAGCACCGGTACGATGTTCGCTTGCTGCAGCCGAGCCGCCAGCTTGACCTCGCGCGTAAATCGTTCCGTACTGACGCCCTCGGACTTCTCGCGCGAGACGATCTTGACCACCACCGTCCGATCGAGTGCTTCGTCCTGTGCCACGAAGACGCGTGACACTCTCCCGCCGCCAAGTTCGCGGTCGAGTGTGTACGCCTTGCCCAGCGCTGATTGAAGCTCCTCGTGGAGGTGGGTGGGCATGGGGGCGTGTCGGCTTTCGGGGCGCTGGTACTTCTGTCGCAGATCAGATCGTAGTGCGAGACAGTGTACTCGATGATGGCGGAGCGTGGCAAACGGGCGGGCGTGGTCACGGGCGCCTGGCGAGCCCAGCTGGAGTCGTTCACCGATTTCCGGGTGGCGACCGGTTCCGGGCGACGCCGAGTCCATACGGCGCCGGTTCGCGGCAATGCTTCGATGTCTCAGTAGGTCCTGCGGAGTTGGGCCCGCAACGGTGCTGGATCATTGCGAGCCCTGACTATCGGGCATCCTGGCGAGCGAAACGCATCGTCATGTGAACGAGTCGTAACGGGGCATGCTCCGACGGCGCTGTCGCGGGACGCTGGTTCGCCACGAGGGGGCATGCCGTGGTGACGACGGCGCACTTCCACTCCCCTCGCGAACGGAGCGCGCGATTGCCGATTTCGGTGACGACCCATACACTCACCGCCAGCGGTATTCCAGGCTCGGTGGCGTGAGCCTGATGCAGTGCGAACGGCAACCGGGTCAACCGGCGTGTGCGGCAGAGCCCATGTGTCCGTCCTTGTGCGTCAAGTCCACTGACCTTGGCCGCTTACGCCGTCTTGTTCTGCAGTGCACGTCACCCTGAAACAACGAGGGGAACCATGGGGGAGAAACTCAGGAGCGCTTTCAACAAGGCAACCATCCATCTGAAACCGCAGAAGCAAGGGACGTGCGGGCTCTATTCGTTTTGGTACGCCACCGTGCTGTTGTCGACATTCAAGTCGAACTTGCCGATCGTCTATCCTCGAAAGGGAATGCCCGAGGCCGAGAAGGCCGGTTTCTCCGGTGAATCCTTGCGCCACTTCGCCAAGAGCAACGGGTCTGGCCAGGGCGAGGTGTTCACCTCACAGCAAATGGTCAAGATCATCAGGGAATTCAAGTACGACTGTGTCGAATTCAGGAATGAAAGCGAAAGTGCGCGCAAGGCGTTCATTTCCGAGGCGCTCAAGGCCGAGAGACCGGTGCTGGTGCCCTACGCGATGGGAGACGAGAAACCTGTCTCCAAAAATGTTGAAGACCCGCTGTCACACTGGTCGCTCATCTATGACGAGGACGCGACAGAGTACGTCGTTCTGAATCCGTGGTATCCAAACACGCCGCAGCACTGGACCAAACAGCGGGTGCTGAAGTCCAACGCCTATGTCGATACACATCGGTACCAGAAGTATTTCGTGAAAGAGCAGCGGAATCGGGAGGACGCCGAGACGCCGTATCATGAACGATCAAAATCGAGCGCCTACCCCGGCAATCAGCCCCCTCCTGCCCCGCAACAGTACTACGACACGAAGCCGGATGTTCAGGATCTGGCGAATCTTCTGATCGCAGTGTTCTGAGGCGCCCTGCTCCACGTCGTGGTGGAAATGCATCGCGCAGGCTTCATCAGGGACGCGGCTGATCGCCGACCGAGCTTGGCGTCTGGGGTGTCGCAGGTGACGACGCGTACGCCGTCAGATCATCCCGGTCATCTTGGCCAATTGTACCAGCGCCGTCGTATCCCTCGCACCCAGTTTCTCGATCATGTTGCTGCGATGATTGCCAACCGTGTTGACGCTGATCCGCAGTTGTTTCGCGATCGTCTTTGTTTCCATGTCTTCAGCGATCAACAGCAGTACTTCCTTCTCACGCGCCGTCAGCAGGTCATCGGTGGAATGCTGCTTGTCCGCTGAATGAAATGTCTGCACGAACTGCCGTTGCTGCCCGTATTCAAAACGGATCCAGTAGTGTGGAAATAAGCGCTTCACCAGATGGTCGATATTCTGCACGTAGTTGAAGGTGTAGACGAAGTTCCGATGTTCATCCACCTGAATCGGCATCCCCTGCGAGAAGATACAGATGGGTTTCCCATCGAGGCGTGTGAAGCGCATACCGCCGTGGTGAATCTTCATGTTGACCCGTTCGCCGTACGGGATCTCCACCAGCGCCTTGGTGAACCATTCCACGGATTCATACGGGAACCGCCCGTACTCCGTGTTCAACAGGTCCAGGATCGTCACCATGCGCTCTCCCATGGTGCCATCAGGAAGGCGACCCCAGAATTCCGTATGGCCGACTTCCAGTTCGGGAGCGTAGGTCTTGTGATTGAAGATCGTCAGATGCGCGTCAGTTCCTTTGATGCCCTGCAACAGGAACTCCAGTTCCTGCATATACGCGTCCCGGCCCTCGAGACCATCACCGTCAAAAATCTTGTGCGACAGCCGCACGACTCGGCTGTAGATGGCTTCGCTTCTTCGCAGACTGAGCAGAATCTGACGATCCAGAAGCGTTGCCATGCTGCCTTGCTCCGTTCGTGTTCGTAGGCGCAGGCGCTGTCCGCCCTGGCTGATCGAATCCGGCAGGGGTGCCAGCAGCGCAAGCCTTGACCGACCGTGAACCTACCACCTACCCGGCGATCCGCAGAAGGTGATGCCGCCGGCAGGCCCCACTTCGTCGTGGTCGCGGGGAGAGCTCACCCCGGTGATGGTGTCGCAGGCAAACGCGGTCCCCGTGTAACGGTGCCACAGTGTAAACGCGGTCCAGCGTAACAGCGTCCCCGTGCAGCAGCGTACCCGTGTGGCGGTGTAGTTTGTGAAATGCCTCTCCTCTCGCACTGGCCGTGCCGTCAGGCACTCGCGGTGCTGCTCGTCGCGATTCCATGTGCTCTCGCAGCGCAACCCGACACGGCCCCGCGCCCCAGGGTCCTCGTCATCGCCACCGGCGGCACCATCGCCGGCGTGCAGGACGCGCCCGGGACACTCGGCGACTATCGGGCCGGGACGCTGACCGCCGAACAGATCCTCGCGTCGGTGCCGCAACTTGCGAAGTTCGCGCGGGTGGAGGCGGAGCAGTTCTCGAATGTGGCCAGTCCGTTCATCACGCCCGCACAGTGGATGGCACTCTCGCGGCGGATCGACGACGCGTTCCGCACGCGTCCCGATCTGGCGGGTGTCGTCGTGACGCATGGTACCGATCGGCTGGAGGAGACGGCCTTCTTCCTCTATCTCACGGTACACTCGGAGAAGCCCGTGATCGTAGTGGGGGCGCAACGTCCGGCCACTGGTATCAGTCCGGATGGACCGATCAATCTGCTGGCCGCCGTCCGGACGGCGGTGTCACCGCAGGCGACCGGCAAGGGTGTGATGGTGGTGATGGACGATCGCATCCTCTCCGCGCGCGAGGCGCGGAAGCTCTATCCCCGGAGCGGTGGTTTTTCCGGCGGCGAGATGGGAATGCTCGGTGTGGTAAGCGGCGACGGTCCGGAGTTTTTCTTCGCGCCAACGCGCAAGCACGGTGCGTCGAGCGAGTTCGATCTTTCCACCGTGTCGGCGCTCGGTGATGTCGATCTGGTCTACGCGTACCCCGGCGGCACGGGGCGCAGTTACGACCGCAAGCCGGATGGCGTGGTCGTCTCCCTTACTGGGTTCACCTGCGCCGAGTCGGCGGCCTATCAGACAATTGCACGCAGCGGTGTGGTGGTGGCGACCGTCTTCACCAGCGGCGAGGACGTGAGTGACCCCGCGACGCCCAACGACAGCGGGCCAAGTGGCCTGCGTCGATCGTGTCCGGCCCTCGACAGTGCGGGCTTGTTTCGCGCCAAGTGGGTGCCGACCGTGGCCGTGCAGCACCTGACGCCGCAGAAGGCGAGGATCCTGCTGATGCTGGCCCTGACCAAGTCCCGCGATCCGCGTGACATCCAGAAGTACTTCAACACGTACTAGCACGTACTCGCACGCCACGAAGGGCATCCGGGGGGCCGCGCCGCCGCCGGCTCCAGCGCGTCGCGCCAGCGGCGATTCCAGTGCGCTGAGGAGGCGGGCGGTCGCCGGCGCGCAACCCTTTCGGGGGTCGCTCTGTCCGAGGGGCGCATGAGGCCACGTCGGCCGCTGACCACGCAACCCCGCCTCCCGTGGACGACCAACAGCTGATCGCGCAGGTGCTGGCCGCCGACCCGAGGGCGGAGCGCGTTTTCTACGACCGGCATGTGGACAAGGTATATCGCCTGGCCTATCGCCTCGCGGGCGACGATGCGCTGGCGCAGGACTTCACGCAGGAGACGTTCGTCCGTGCCTTCGACCGCCTGGCGCAATATCGGGGCGAGTCGGCGTTGTCGACCTGGATCTGTTCGATCTGTGTCACCGTCTCGCTCAACGGGCTCCGGTCGCGAACCACGCGATACAAGCGCGAGGCCGGATACGATGAAGCGCTGACGTTCGCGGTGACGTCACGCGAGTCGGAGCCGGATCTCAAGGTGCGGATGCAACGTGCCATCGATGCATTGCCCGACGGATACCGCACCGTGTTCCTGATGCACGACGTCGAAGGCTACACACACGAAGAGATCGGCCAGGTGATCGACATCGAAGTGGGGACGAGCAAGTCACAGCTGTTTCGCGCGCGCCAGAAACTGCGCGTGGCGCTGGCTGAATTTGAAGGAGAATGGGCATGACTGACGAGATGAACGAAGACGATGCGCGTTTGCGCGTTGCGGAGGCGGATGCTGCAGCGGCATATCATGCGCCCCCCGACGTGGTGCCGCGTGACGCGATGTGGCAGGCGATTCAGGCACGGCGGGCACGGGGCAGTACGCTGAGCCCGGCCCCGCTGCCGGCGGCGGCAGAGGCGCCGTCGGTATCGGTCGCGCACACGACGCGCGGCGCGCTGCGACGACTGCCACGATGGGTGACTGCGACCGGCGCCGCCGTCGCCGCTGCCGTTGCGGTTGCAATCGTGATGCCGCGTGTCGTCACGACACCGGTGACCACGGTCGCCGCAATGGCAGACAGTACCGCCGGGGCCGTGGCGTGGCGCGTGGCCAGCACTGAGCACTTCGGGCTGGCGGAAAGCATGCTCGCGACGCTGTCGTATCCGAGTCAGGCGCAGAGTGACGCACAGTTGTCCGCCTGGTCGCGCGATCTGCTCGAGAGCACGCGCCTGCTGATGGACTCGCCGGCGGGGCGCGATCCGAAACGTCGGGTGCTCCTGATGGAACTGGAACTGGTGCTGGTGCAGCTCGTCGAATCAGGGCCGACGATGCGCGCCGAAGACCGAAGTGTGATGGATGACCTGATGTCGCGATCGGCGCTCTTGCTGACTCGTATTCGGACCACAGTGCCGGCCAGCGTCTCGGCCGAATATCAATAGAAACGGAGAGAAGACTCATGACATGGTTCATTCCGGTGTTGCTCGCCGCGCAGGTGGCAATGCCAGCAATCGCAGGAACGACGCCCGTCGCGGTGCCGGTGACCGCGAGCGCGATGTGGAACAGTGAAGCGGA
Source organism: Gemmatimonadaceae bacterium (assembly GCA_031423355.1). Classification (GTDB taxonomy): domain Bacteria; phylum Gemmatimonadota; class Gemmatimonadetes; order Gemmatimonadales; family Gemmatimonadaceae; genus JACMLX01. The sequence continues at coordinate 38,613 of JANPFJ010000026.1, forward strand.
TCCTGCAGACTCGGTGCTCCGTGCCGCCAGCGCACGAATGGCACGCGGTGACTATCGCGGTGCGGCGGAGTTGTTCCGCGCTGTGACGAGACGTTTCCCGACCTCCATGCGACTGAGCGAGGCGATGTACTACGAGGCGTTCGCGCTCTATCGTGCCGGAGAACTGTCGGACGCCCGCGCTGCGCTCGACCTGCTGCGTTCGCGATTCCCGCAGCAGGCGGCGCGTGGAGACGCCAATGCACTGCGCACCAGGATCTGCGGTGAGCTGGCGAAGGAAGGCGACAGTGCCTGCGCCGAAGAAGTGACGCGGGTGTCAGTCGCCGCGGGGTCGCCATCGTCGCCGCGGACCCCGCGCACTCCACGCTTGCCCTCGACGGAGGGGGGCGGTCAGTCTGGGTCATCGCGGAGCGGCGCAGAGTGCCCTGAGGGCGACGACGATGACGAGAGTGATTCACGGATCGCGGCGCTGAATGCGCTGCTGCAGATGGACGCCGATCGCGCGATGCCAATCCTGACTACCGTCCTCGCACGACGTGACAAGTGCTCCGAGCGGCTCCGGCGGAAGGCCGTGTTCCTGGTCTCGCAGAAACAGTCACTGGAGTCGGCGAACATTCTCCTCGCTGCCGCGAAGAACGACCCGGATTCTGAAGTACGCCAGCAGGCCGTCTTCTGGCTGTCGCAGGTCCGTGATCCACGCGCGGCAGAGATGCTGGTGGAGATCGTCACCGGCAATGGCGACCGGACGTTGCGCGAAAAGGCGCTCTTCGCCTTGTCACAGCATTCGAGCCCTGCCGCCGGTGCCGCCCTGCGCACGTTTGCCGAGAACGAGCGTGAACCCACCGAGCTGCGCGAGAAGGCGATCTTCTGGCTGGGCCAGCGTACGGGTGCCGATCAGGCCGAGTATCTCCGCGGGCTGTATCGCAAGGTGGGCGACGAGGAACTCCGTGAGCGCATCCTGTTCGCGTTGTCGCAGAAGCGAGGCAACGGCAACGAAGCCTTCATTCTTGGCATTGTCCGCGATCCGAAGGAGACACTGGAGTTGCGCAAGAAGGCGATCTTCAACATAGGGCAGATGGGCGGTGACATCGGGCAGCTTGCTGGGCTGTACTCATCCCTGGATGATCGCGAGCTGAAGGAGCAGGTGATCTTCGCGATCTCACAGCGTCGTGAAAGCGCGGCGCTCGACAAGCTGATGGACATCGCGAAGTCCGATCCCGATCGTGAACTGCGCAAGAAGGCGATCTTCTGGCTGGGGCAATCGCGTGATCCGCGGGTCGTGGCCTTCCTGACGGACCTGATCAACAAATGAGCGCGCGCGCGGTGGGCCTCATCCTCGTGGCTGGCGCGCTGCTGAGCGCGCCGCTGCGGGCGCAGGAATCGATCGCGCAGTCGGTCCGTCGCGTCGGCACCGGAACGCTGCGGCTCCAGTTCAAGGCCCGAGAGGGGGTCTGTGGCAGCGGACAGTCGATGAGCTTCTACACCCGCGGCAGCCGTGGGAGAAATGGCGAGTGGGAGTCGGAGTGTGAGCCCGGACCTGTGCGCGTCGCACTCGACATTCGCGACGGTGCACCAACGTCGGTGCGGTACTACGTCGGTGGGCGCTGGGGTGCGCTGGGTGACGCCACCGATGTGGGCACGGTCGCCGCGTCGGAGGCTGGACGCTGGTTCATCCGACTCGCGGAGACGGGAGAGGGGAAGGTGGCGCGGGAAGCGATTACGGTTGCCACGCTGGCCGATTCGTCCTCGATCTGGCCGACGTTGCTGCAACTGGCGAAGGATACCGGGAGGCCGGTCGAACTGCGGAAGAGTGCCGTGTTCTGGCTCGGGCAGGCAGCCAGCGACGCCACTGGTGCGCTGAACGGGCTGGCCGAGGATGAGAACGGCGATGTGGAAGTACGGAAGCAGGCAGTCTTTGCGCTCTCGCAGCGGCCGAACGGCGAAGGGGTTGATGCGCTGCTGGCGATTGCCCGCGGCAGGCTCGATCCTCGCATCCGGAAGCAGGCGATCTTCTGGCTCGGGCAGAGCGGGGATGGGCGGGCGGTGTCGTACTTCGAGGAAGTGCTGACGAAGCCGTAGTGCGCCGAGGCGGTTGACGACTGCGGGCCGCGATGTTGGATTCCTTCTGCTGAATCCGGCGGTGCGGCCTGCTGTTTCCCGGGCCGTTCAGGCGACTCGTGGCGTCACTGCAACTGGAGCATCCGCATGCATCTCGGAGCCTTTTCCGTCAGCCTCGCCGTCAAGGACATCGAAGCGTCGAAGTCGTTCTATGAGATGTTCGGGTTCACGAAGCTTGGCGGCAACGAGGCACACAAGTGGCTGATCCTGAAGAACGGCGACACCGTGATCGGGCTCTTTCAGGGCATGTTCGACAAGAACATCCTGACCTTCAATCCCGGGTGGGACAGCAGCGCGCAGAATCTGCCCGAGTTCACCGATGTGCGTGAGCTGCAGCGCCAGTTGAAGGCGCAGGGTGTACAATTCGCGACTGAGGCCGACGAGAGCACGACGGGTCCGGCGAGCTTTATGGTGGTGGATCCTGACGGGAATTCGATTCTGGTGGATCAGCATCGGTGACCTTGGCGCAGTTTCGTGGTATGCTGTTGCGCGGGCCTGTGCTGGGAATTCAACTAAGAATGCAACGGATGTCGTGAGGCGATTACTCTTTGCTCTGCTGCCGCTGGCGCTGCTGGTGAGCGCCTGCGCCACCGACGGCACATCGTCGCTCCTCCCGGCCCGCAACAGTGGCTGGTTTCTCGATGGCGAGTCGTCCGTGAGAGTGCATCCGAGCGCCGCCGGGACGGTGCTCAAGGTGACCGACACCGATATCATCTCCATTGATGTTGCAACCGGGCGACCGAAGTGGCAGCGCCCGCTGCCGCCGGCGACATCATTCGTGCAGGTGTTTGAAGGCGATCGCTACACGATCCAGTCCTCGGTCGCCGCCGCACCGGGTGGCACGCCCCAGGAGCAGTTTCTGATTGGTGACGTACGCACCGGCAGCGTGGTTCGGAGCGGAGTGGCGCCGGTGTCGCAGCTCTTCTACCTCTATGCGTTTACGCGATCAGCCGGGTTCGGCGCGCTGCTCGACACCGCGCTTGTCGCAATCGACGGGACCGCGGGGTCGGTGCTCTGGACGAAGCGGATCAGAACGAGCCCGTGTCGCCGAGGGCTGTGCCAGTTCGTGAGACCATACGGGATGATCGGATCGACCGCGTTCATCCGCCTGTTCAACGGCGCCACGCTGGCTCCCACGACTGCCGATGCGCTCTGGCGAATCGAGGCCGATGGTCGAACGACCTCGGTGCCGATGCCGATCGTCAACGAAGCCGATTCCGCGTTTCAGCGCTTTGCACAGACATCGGTCGTCGAACCACTGCTCCTGTTCGGTGGAAACACGAGTGTACACGCAGTCGACGCGCCGACGCTCACACTGCGATGGCGAGTGCTGAGCACCACACTCGTTCCGACGCCCGCCAACAGCAGGGTCGAGTTCCGGAGCGCGAGTGAAGATCCGACTGAGCGGACGTTGCGCGTGACCTACGCGATCATCGATACCATCAGCAACCGGCAGTCAATGGAAGGAATCGTCCTGCGCACGGTTGACGGGAGCGTGTTGCGCCGATCACGCATTGAAGCGCGGCCGAATGCCAGCGTGATCCATGCCGGTGCCTGTGGCACGGAAGGCTACGCCATCATCGAGAGCACCGGTACGATCCGCTTTGCACGCTGGAATTCTGGCGTGAGTACGGCCTGGCGATCGTCGAAGCTCGAGCGCTCGATGGCGGAATACGTGGCTGAAGGTCTCCTCGACGCGTTCGTCGAAACGACTGGAGCATCGACGCTGGTGGTGCGGCTCCCGAGGACCGATCAGGTCCTCGGCCTGAGTTGCGACCCCACCTGACTTTCGCCTGTCAGGTACCGGTCAGATCCGCGTTTCCGCCGTCCGCGGATAGCTGATCCCCATGCTCTCACCCATCTTCACGCTCAGCCCGGCCTTCCAGCGCGGTGTGAACAGCACATACTGCGAGGGGAAGAGCATCACCACGGTCGACCCGAGCAGGAAGCGCCCCATCTCGTCGCCCTTCGCCAGCGCCACGCCGTCGTCACCGTAGTGCCATTCGCGGGGTGCCTCGGAGCGCGGCGGATTCACCACACCGTGCCAGACGGTGGCCATGCTGCCCACGATCGTCGCACCCACCAGCACCATCACGAACGGCCCCTGCTCATTCTCGAAGACACAGATGAGGCGTTCGTTCCGCGCAAACAAGCCGGGGATGCTGCGCGCCGTGTTCGGATCCACGGAGAACAGGTCGCCCGGCACGTAGATCATCCGCGTCAGGCGCCCGTCGACCGGCATGTGAATGCGGTGGTAGTCCTTCGGGCTCAGATAGATCGTGGCGAAGGTGCCGTCGGTGAACTGATCGGCCAGCGTCTCGTCACCACCGACGAGTGCGGTGGTGGAATAGTTGTGCCCTTTCGCCTGCAGCACCTGATCACCTTCGATCGTACCGCACTGACTGATGGCGCCGTCAACCGGGCAGACGAAATCCGCCGTCGCGATCGGCCGGGCGCCGGGCTTCAGTGCCCGGGTGAAGAAATCGTTGAAGGTGTCGTACCGCGCCGGATCCGGTTCCGCCGCTTCCTTCATGTTGACGTGATAGCTGTCCACGAACCAGCGAATCAGCGCCGTGGTGGCTCCCCCCGCCTTCGCCGACGCAATGCGCCCGGCGAGGGTGGTGAGTGCCTGCTTCGGGAGCAGGTATTGCAGGGCGGCAGTCGGCGACATCGGCATGAGTGACCGTCATGATAGTCACTGCTCACTCGGGAAGCACTGCGGATCGCCGGGGGCGCAGCCGGTCCGTGAGAACCAGGCGGCCAGATGCCGGCACCGTCGCGAGACCGGGCGGCGCCCGCTGGCCGGCCGATGTTCGGCGTTTTCCCCGTGGTCCTCGCGCCCGATCCCGATATCCGGGTGCGGCCACGTGCAGCCGCGGACCCGCAGGTAGTTTCCTGCCTGGATGCGGTTTTCGTTCCTTACCAACACCAGACTATGAGCCCAGGCCTCAACCGCAACCCGCCGCCGGTCGCGCACGTGACGCACGTCACCCGACGCGCGCGCACACGTCGGCTGGTCTTCATCGGCCTCTGCGCAGTGCCGGTGCTCACCGGGCGCCTGATCGAGCTCCGATCGTTCGACCGCATGCAGCTTCTCGAAACGACGAGCGAAACCTCGGCCAGTGTAAGCCTGGGCGACATCGATCGTGATGGTGATCTGGATGTGATCCTCGCCAAGGGGCGCCACTGGCCGCTGCGCAATCTGGTGCTGCGCAACGACGGCCACGCGACGTTCACGGCCGAGGCGATCGGCGATTCGGCGGATCGCACCTACACGGCGGCCCTGGCGGACCTGAACGGCGACGGCACGCTCGACCTCGTCGTGAGCAACGATCGACCCGATGCTAAACTCGTCTATCTCAGCGATGCCACGGGTCATTATCGCGCAGCGGGGACATTCGGCAAGCCGGAATGGTCCACGCGGTACGTCACCGTCGCCGATCTGAATGGCGACACGCGTCCTGACATCATCGTCGCGAACCGCAGCAGCAATCCGGCCGCACCGCGCCCGAGCTTCGTGTGTCTGAACGACGGCAGTGCACACTTTCCCGTCTGCACCCCGCTGCCCACGCAATCCGCAACCATCATCGTGGCATCCGATTTCGATGGTGACGGTACAACGGATCTGTTCGTGCCGCACCGTGATGGCGGGCAGAGCGTGATGCTCTGGAACGATGGTACCGGCAGGTTCACCGGCGGTGCAGAGCCGTTGGGTCCAGCGCCGGTGTCGGTGCGGGCGGCAGTGGCTGGCGATATCGATGGTGACGGCAAGCCGGATCTGGTGCTGGGTGACCTGACCACGAAGAAGATTCTCTTCTTTCGCAATCTGGGATCGCGGCGGTTTGCGGATGGCGTCGAGATCAGCATCGGGGCGATCGAGGCCGGCGCGATCGCCATCGGAGATCTGAACAAGGATCGCTCACCCGACATCGTGGTTGGCGCCGCGGAAGGACCGGGCACGATCTTCTTCAACACCAGCCGTGGTGCGCAGATCAGTTTTGCGTCGATCCGTTGGAACGACGGCAAAGGCACCGTCTACGGTGTGGCGATTGGTGATCTCGATGGTGATACGTGGCCCGATCTTGCGGTGGCACGATCAGAAGCGCCGAACGCGATCTGGTTCAACGGGCCGGCGGCGAAGAAGTAGACGAGGTGAAGGGCGCTGTGCAGGATGCAGTCAGAGCTGATTGGCAGGCCAACTCTCCATCGCACCGGAACGAACATGTCACGTGTCACTCGCCGCCTCGCGTTACTTCTCCTGTTCGCTGGCGTGACGAACGCGCTGCACGCTGATCCATACCCGCGCCAGCCGATTGACGTCGAGCACTATCGCTTTGTCGTGATCCTCTCCGACAGCACCGACCGTATTGACGGTGAAGCCACGGTGCGTCTCCGGCTTCTCAAGGCGGACCTCGGTCAGGTGTCGCTCGATCTGGCCGGGATGACAACCGCGCGCCAAGGACGAGGCATGCGTGTCAGTACAGTCACACGAGGCGGCAAGGCACTCGTCTTTCAGCACGTCGCGGACCGGCTGCTGATCACGCTGGATGGCGTGGTTCCCGCCGGTACGATGATCGAGCTGGTGGTGCGCTATGCCGGTATTCCCGCCGACGGCCTGCAGATCAAGCCAACGCCACTCGGCGACCGCGCGTTCTTTTCCGACAACTGGCCGGACAAGGGGCATCACTGGCTGCCGATGATCGACCACATCGCCGACAAGGCGACGATGGAGATGGACGTCACGGCGCCGTCGCACTACCAGGTGATCTCCAACGGGGTGCGGGTCGAGGAGACGGACGATGCGCGTGGGACGCGACGCACGGTCTGGCGCGAGTCGGTGCCGATCGCGCCCTGGTTGTACGCACTTGGCGTCGCGCACTTCGCGGTGCAGCATGTGGGTGACTACAACGGTGTCCCGATCGAAACGTGGGTCTTTGCGAAGCAGCGCGAAGCAGGCTTCCACGATTTTGCGGTGCCGACCAGGGACGCACTGGCGTTCTACAGTGAATGGATCGGCCCGTTCTCGTATGAGAAGCTGGCCAATGTGCAGTCGAACTCCGTCAGCGGCGGCATGGAAGCGGCGTCGGCCATCTTCTACAGTGCGGGCAGCGTGGCTGGCAATCGCCCGGTGCGGTGGCGGAACGTGGTCATTCACGAGATTGCGCATCAGTGGTTCGGCAATGCGGTCACCGAGAGTGACTGGGACAACGTCTGGCTCAGCGAAGGGTTCGCGACCTACTTCACGCTGCTGTTCATCGAACATGCCTACGGGCGCGACGAATTCGCGGAAGGCCTGCGCGACTCGCGGCGCAGCGTCGTTGCCTTTGATGCCAAACGGCCCGATTACCGCGTGATTCATGCGAATCTGGCCGACATGGCTGACGTGACTACGGGGATGACGTACCAGAAAGGCAGCTGGACGCTGCACATGCTGCGGCAGGAAATCGGGGACGATCGTTTCTGGGCGGGCATCCGCGACTACTACGCGCGCTTCCGCGACAAGAACGCCACCACCGCCGACTTCCGGCTGGCGATGGAGCGTGCCGCGGGTCGCGACCTTGGGCCATTCTTTCAACAGTGGCTCTACCGCGGTGGTGTGCCGCGCCTGGACGGCGGCTGGCGCTGGGATGCGGCGGCGAAACAGGTGATCGTCGAGCTCCGTCAGACGCAGGCCGGCGAGCCGTTCGCGCTCCCGATCGAGATCGGGATTGCAACGCCAGGCGGAAAGGTGCGTGTCGAACGCGTCGAGATGTCAGCCGGTACCGGGCGGTATTCCTTCCCGGCAGATTCGGCCCCATCGTCCCTGGAGCTGGACCCGAACGTCAGGCTGCTCTTTGCGGGAACGCTCGTGCGTCGCTGACCGAATTCCTTCTGCCCTTGCTTCTCATGCGAATACACCGTCTTCTCGTGCTCGGACTGTTCGCGACTGCCTGCGCGCCTGCGAGTGTCTCACGCCAGAGTGCGGCCGCCAGCATGCGGACATTCCCCGCGCTCACCGCCTCCGACCTGCGACTGCGCTTGTTCGCACTTGCGCATGACACGATGGTCGGTCGCGCACCTGGCGAAATCGGTGACTTCAAAGCGACGCAGTGGATCGCCGCCGAATTCGCGCGTGTTGGCCTCACGCCCGCCGGTGACAACGGCACCTGGTTCCAGAACCTGCCGTTCTTCAGGCGTGCGCCCGATGTGCGTGACACATTGCGCGTCGATGGAGTCGTCGGGCGAATCGGCGTCGACTACGTCCCCGTGCCGGGCAATGCCCGGACGAGACCGGTGGATGGGGTCACGGTCATCTACGCGGGCCTGGCATCAGACTCGACCACCTGGATCGATTCCAGCACCGCAACGGGGAAGGCCATCCTGTTCAACGTGCTGCCGCCTGAGCGGCGGACCATCGCAACGCGTCGCACGAACGTGAATGCCATTCGCGTCGCGCGACGATTCGCGGGCGTCGCGACCGTGATGGTGGCGGAGCTGGACGTGGCCGGTGCATCGACCGCGGCGGCGTACATGACCGGCAACCTGGTGCTCGACACGACCTGGGCGAACGTCCCGACGCTGGCGCTCGTGACCAACGCGTTCGCGGCACAACTGCTGGGTCGCCCCCTCGACGGTGCGGCGCCGGGCAGCACGGGCCGGGTTCTTCGAGGCGGCATGCGCGTCAGCGCGTTTCCGCTGGAGTATGCCGCACGCAATGTCGTCGGCATCCTGCCGGGTACCGATCCCACTGTGAGTGGCCAGTATGTCTCGCTCACCGCGCACAATGATCACGTCGGCTACGATCGCACGCCGGTCGATCACGATTCGCTGCGGGCATTCAACACCGTGATTCGCCCAATGGGCGCAGACTCGCCGAGCCGTGAGCCAACCGCGGCCGAAGCAACGCGGATCCGGCAGGTTCTCGATTCGTTGCGCGCGATCCGGCCGGCCCGCCCCGATTCGATCCGCAACGGCGCCGACGATGACGGATCAGGTACCGTCGCACTGATGGAGATCGCCGAGCTGCTGGCGAGCGGCCCGAAGTTGCGACGGTCGATCCTGTTCGTGTCGCATACCGCCGAAGAGTTCGGGCTGCTCGGTTCGCGCTGGTTCACCGATCATCCCGCGGTGAACCGCGACTCGATCATCAGCGAGATCGACATGGACATGATCGGTCGCGGCAGCCTTCACGACCTGCCCGATGCCGGACCGGCGTATCTCGAAGCAATCGGGATGCGGCGCCTGAGTACCGAGTTCGGTGACGTCCTCGATGCCGCGAACCGGAAGCAGAAACAACCGTTCGAGTTCAATCTCACCTTCGATGCTCCGGGCCATCCGTTGCAGTACTACTGCCGCGCGGATCACTACAGCTACGCGCGGTACGGTATTCCGGCGGTGGCGTTCTCGCGCGGCGAACACATGGACTACCACCAGGTGACCGACGAGGCGCAGTACATCGACTACGATGCGCTGGCCCGTGTGGCGACCTTCGTGAAGGATGCGGCGATCGATCTGGCCACGCGGGCAACTCGGCCGAAACTGGACAAGCCGAAGACGGACCCGAACGCGCCGTGTCGTCAGTAGATCCAGCGTGATTTGCGTCGCAAGCACGATGCTGACTGCGACGGATGCAATCCGCCAGTGGCTGGCGTGCCGCGCGGACGTAGTTTGATCCTTGGCCAGAGGGCCGCGTGCCAGGATCAGTCAGCCCGATGTCGCCGAACGTGCGGCCCACGATGGAATCACACGACGAGACGGAGCACATCATGAAGATCGGTATTCTCGGGTCCGGTACGGTGGCGCAGTCTCTCGGCGCTGGTTTCCTCGATGCCGGGCATGAGGTCATGCTTGGCTCGCGTTCGCCGGAGAAGCTGGCTGACTGGGGCGCGAAGCACCCGACGGCGTCACTCGGGAGCTTTGGCGACGCGGCGCAGTTCGGCGAGGTGATCGTGCTGGCGGCGAAGGGTGTGCACGCCGCATCGGTGCTGCGAATGGCCGGGACGGCCAACCTTGATGGCAAGCCTGTCATTGACGCCACGAATCCGATTGCGGAGCTGCCGCCGGTTGACGGGGTGCTGCAGTTCTTCACCAGCATGAACGACTCGCTCATGGAGCAACTGCAGCGCGAGTTTCCAGGCGCACATCTGGTGAAGGCGTTCAATTCGGTTGGCGCGGCGCTGATGGTACATCCACCGCTGCCTGGCGGGCCGCCGACGATGTTCTTCTGCGGCAACGACGCCGGTGCGAAAGCGACCGTCAGCGGACTGATCACTGCACTTGGCTGGGAGCCGATGGATATGGGCACCGCCGTGGCGGCCCGCGCCATCGAACCGTTGTGCATGCTCTGGTGCATTCCGGGAATGCGTGGCGGTTCATGGGTGCAAGCGTTCAAGATGCTGCGACCAGCGTGATGCCATGCGCGAACGAACCCGGCCACGGGTCTCGTTCGCACAGTTGAGGTTGTTGGGCGAGATCTGAGGCACCGATGTTCGCGGGTGGATCGCGATCATCGGTGCATTCGCATATCATCCTGCACCCGCGACGCGTGAGAGTGGCGACGCGGTGAGTTCGTCTCTCTGGCGACAGCGCTCGCTGTACGAAAATTGCAGTACGGCGTCCACACACACCCGGCCACCCCTCACAGGATCGGAACACGTGACGACGCAACTCCCCGCCGGCCCGTATCGCACGCTGACCACGCCAGAAGGGGCAGCGTTTTCGTACTACATCATGCCGTTCGATAGCGACGGGATCTGCACCGGACCGCTGACACGCGCGCACCTGCTCGCGAATCTGTCGGGTGTCACCGACATCTTTCTCTTCTCGCACGGCTGGAACAACGACTGGTCGGCCGCGACGAAGCGGTACGAAGAGTTCATCCGCGGATTCCAGGCGCTGCGATCGGCGAAAGCGCTGCCGATGCCGGCGACATACCGGCCACTGCTGGTGGGCGTCTTCTGGCCCAGTCAGAGCCTCACGATTTTCGAAAGCGAAACGGGACCGGGCTTCGCCAGCGCGGCGGTGCAGGATGCCAGCGTCGGCGCGATGCAGAGCCTGCTGACGGACATCGCAGCGCTGGTGCCCGCTGCCGCACGTGCTCGCTTCCATGCGCTTGCGTCAGCGACCACACTCGATTCCGCTGAGGCCTCGGAACTGGCCGACATCCTCGCCGCGGTGTTGAGTGGCGCGAGCGATTCGGAAGCCGGTGCCGAATCCGCCCCGACTTCCGCCGACCTGCTGGCGTCAGCCGATGCGCTTGCCACGCCAGAGCCCGACTACGACGCCGTCGGGTCGGTGACGACTGCACCAGGCGCGAGCGTGCCCGCCGCTGCCGGTATTGGCGGAATCCTCCGCGCGCTCGACCCGCGTAACCTGCTCAAGCCGTTCACGGTCTGGCAGATGAAGGATCGCGCGGGAAAGATCGGCGCGGCGGGTGTTGCACCGCTGCTCAGCGATCTGCTGACAAAAAGTGACCCGACGGCGCGCATACATCTGCTTGGCCATTCCTACGGCTGCAAGGTGGTGATGACGGCAACCTGCAGGATGCAGCAGACCGCACGTCAGGTGGAATCCGCACTGCTGATGCAGCCGGCGATCTCGCAGTATGCGTTTGCCGACTCGGTGCCCGAGCGGAATGTGCCCGGAGGGTTCTTCGCGGCCCGCGCCCGCGTGCGTCAACCAATTGTGGCGACGTTCAGCACGCGCGACTCACCGCTGCACACGATGTTTCATCTCTCGGTGCGCCGTCACGACGATCTCGGCGAGCTGCAGTACGCCGGTGCCGAGTCGCCGAGCAAGTTTGCGGCCATGGGTGGGTATGGTCCGCGGGCCACGGTGGGGGCCGAGATCATTGCGATTCGCAAGCCGGGTGAGCCGTATGCGCTTCCCAGTGCGCCGGCGGTGATCGGGATCGACGGGTCGCGCGTCATCGACGGGCACGGCGGCATTCTCAACGACGACGTGTGGTATCTGGCGTGGACGTTGGCCACCGCACACATGCGCCCCTGAGGGAGCAGAGCCATGGCCGAGTTGCTGAAGCGAGAGTACAACCTGGTCGTGCTGAAGGTCGAGATGCGCTCAGTGCGGCCAGAAGTGCTGTTCACGCTGCAGGCGAAGGTGGACGGCACCATGACCGACGTCCGGATCTGGCTCAGCACCATCTCGGTGCTCGGACTGACGCGCGATCCAACCAGCACGCGGGCGGCCCCGGCGACCGGCGCGCTGCCTGCTGACCTGATCGGCGAGATCGGGCAGTGGATGCAGGACAACATTCACGACGGCCAACCGCTGTGGGTGCATCTGGTCAAGCCGTATGGCGCACTGCGCTTCATGCCGTGGGAGCGGGCATTCGGCCCCGGATTCGGTCACGCGATCCTGATGCTGCCTGATTTTCTCTTCCCGCCACCACGCGAGTCGTCCGACGTGCTCGACGTGGCATTGTGCGCGACTGCCCCGCTCAATGTCGAGGAAGGATTCGTGCGGGAGGCTCTGCACGATGCCATCGGCGGCATCATGAAGGCCGCGGTGCGGCGAACGGAAGTCCATGTGTTCACGGACACCACGTTGTACAACGAGGTACGCGCCGCCTCGACGCTCGTGTCGGACAGCAACGTCCGCCTGACGCTCTACGATCCCGTCGATGCCGCACCGTACACACTCGCCGATATCTCCTCGCGGCTGGTCGATCGCACCGGCCAGCTGCGATCGCCCTGGTTGCTCTGGATGCGCAACGCATTGGTCAAGCACTCGGTGGACGTGGTACACATGATCGGCCATGGCTACCTCATGCGCGATCGCGGCGCGCTGCTGATGGCCCAATCGCCACTCGAACGGACTGGCGACCATCGCGCGGGGCCGGTCAGCGCCATCGAGCTCTTGAATTTCATGACACAGGTCGGCGCGTGGGGTACGGTGCTGACCGGTGTGCGCGACAATTTCTCGTCAATGGGGTTGCGCGCGCTGGCCGACGAGATCGGGCAGTCACGTCCTGGTCCGCTGCTGATGCACAGCCTCGATCGTGATCCCCGACAGGCGCTGCTGGCGCCGGCGTACCGGCTGTTGTTCGACACGGCACCATCCGGCATGCCGGTCTCGGATGCGCTCTTCGTCTACTGTCAGCCCTATCGCGTGGGCAACGACTCGGGAGATCCGTTCGAGGTCGGGATGCAGGGCGCCGAGCGCAAGCATCTGACGCTCGAATCACCGGTCTCGCGCAACTACGCTCAGAGTGCGGCTGCCGAGGAGGCGAGCCGCAGCCCCTCAGCGCTGGACGCGATCATTCTGCGAGCCGGCCCGGTGAAGCCGTGGGTGGCAGCCACGGAACGTGTGGCCGAGCAGGTACAGCTCCGGCTGCAGAAGAATGCGCGAGACGACGACGATGATCCGGTGCAGAGCGTGCGGCGGCACGCATCCATCACGATGCTCGATTCGCTCCGGGAGTCGGTGGCAGCATTCGCCGACGAAGACGCAGCCGCAGAGCGAGTGCTCGACAAGGCCGCACTGAAGTCGCCCCTCACTGAAGTCGCCCCTCACTGAACAGGCAGCCCAGGCAGCCGAAGGTGGTACCGCATGAGAACCGTCATTACCGTCGACCCCAGTGGCACCGTCGATCCCGCCACGAACCTCGAGCAGTTCGTGATCAAGATCGAGCGTCACAGCACCAACATTCCGGGCATGACACACGTCCGGCCACTGGTGCTGGCGCCACTGCCCGCCTGGGGGACGCCGGATGCGGTGGTGGCGCGAGGTCGCCTGCTGCGTGATGCACTCCGAAAGCACGCGGGGATTGCCGCGGTCCTCGACTCACTCGGGACCACCTCCGCCGGGGCACAAGCGCCACTCTACGTCAAGCTCAGCGAAGGCGACGCTGAGCTGATCGCGTGGGAAACGTTGTGTGACGTGGCTGACAAGTTCGTCGCCCTCGATCGACGGTGGCCAATCGGGCGCATCACCGATCCGGCCAGCACGATTACACGACCGACCCCGCTCTTTCGGCTGCCGGTGAAACTGCTCGCGGTCATCTCTGCCCATGGCATCACCGGCCAGGAGCGCGAATGGACGATGCTGCGTGATGCTGCCGAAGATGCCCGGGCGGCGGGGTTGCCGGTGGATGTGCATGTGCTGACCGGCGATCCGGCCGTCCATGCACAGGTCACCGCCGACATCACCGCGGGTCGCGCCTGGGTCTCGGTGGCCGGTGTCGAAGCCTCCAGCGCCAGGGTGCTCGGTGCCATCCGCCGCTGGCAGCCGAACATCATTCACTTCTTCTGTCATGGTCGCGCCGGCGACAGCGATCAGCAGCTCGAACTCTGCACCGCCGCCGATTTCGCCGATGCCGCGGTCACCGCCGGCTCGGTCACCATCGACGGCGACCAGCTCGAAGCCTTTGGTGAGGCGCTCGACAACCCATGGCTGCTGGTGCTCAACTGCTGCGAAGGCGCGCAGGCCAGCCACGACTCGCTGTCGCTGGCGCACCGGGTGGTGTCATCGGCGTTCCCGGCAGCATTTGCGATGCTGGAGCCGGTGGACGCGAGCGATGCGCACGAGTTTTCGCGCGCGATCTATGGGGCGCTGCTGTCCGAACTGGTGACCGTGAAGCAGCAGCTCGATGCCGGCGACACGGTGCGGTTCGAGTGGGCCTCGATCACCCACGATGCACGCGATGCAATCAACGCGTTGCATCAGGGCAACGCATCAACGCGGCACGAGTGGGCGCTGCCCGCGCTCTACGTTCGTGGCGTCGATGCGATGGAGTTTCGCCTCGCCCCCGACGCCGTCACCGACGACATCATCGGCGCCCAGAAGGCGGCACTCGATACCGTGGTGGTGTGGCTGCGATCGGTGCGGGACTCGCTGTCCGAGGACCGTCGTCGCGCCGCGATGGCCAAGGCGCTGACGCAGGCCGGTGTGCCGGAGCGGCTGTGGCCCGATGTGGATGGCACCTTCGATGGAGCCGCACCCGGTGGCTGACGACGACGCGATCCTGCATGATGACGGACAGCTGCGCGCCAATGCCTGGTGCGGCGCTCCCGTCGTCGCGGCGCGGGATGCGGCCTTTGATGCCTGGGGCACCGCGGGCAAGCGCGAGCCGCCGAAGAAGCTCCTGGCGCCGGCCGAGGTCGACCCGGGCAACTGGCGCGACCCGACGATCGGATGGGGCATTGTGCTGCCTGACTCCAGCGCACCGGCGCCGGACAAGGCCCGCGCCCTCGATGCACCGGAGTGTGTGCGCACGTTGATCGCCGCGCGCAGCAATGCGCCGGTCTTCCGCTACGTGAGTTCACTGCCTCCGGGTGTGCTGCGCCGCCATGCACCTGATGGATCTCACTCCGATCCCGGCGTTGCCGGCTTGCGTGGCATGGGTGCCAACGCGATACCGAAGTTTCTGCTGATCATCGGATCGCCAACCGACATTCCATGGTCCGTGCAGTATCGCCTGCAGCTGGATGCGGCGGTCGGACGACTCGATCTCGACCCGGCAGGCCTCGAGCACTACATCGACGCGCTGCTCAGCGACTGGAGCGGAGCGACGGTGGCACGGGCGACGCCGGTGGTGTGGGCGGTGGATCATGGTCCGCAGGACATCACTCGGCTCATGCGGCGCACGATTGCTGATCGCCTTGCCAAGGCGTTCGCGACCGATGCGGGCAACGAGTTCGTGATGCAGGGCGGTGCATTGGCTGACGATACCTCCACCGGCCCGGCGCTGGTCGATGCGCTGGCGCAGCGGACGCCGGCCTTCATCGCGACCTCGAGTCACGGTGCGACCGGCCCGCTCGATGATGCGGCTGCCATGAAGGCGCAGCTCGGCGTGCCCGTCGATCGCGATCACACGACACTGGCGCTTGGCGCGCTCACCGCCACCTGGTCACCGCATGGCGCGGTGTGGTATGCACACGCCTGCTGCTCCGCTGGCTGCGATGCCGTGTCGGCGTTCGCGGGTGTGGCACCGGCCAGCTCGACTCTCGGGCAGACGCTGACCGCGCTCGGCGCGCTTGGTGCACAGTCGGCACCATTGCCGAAACTGCTGCTGGGCCGACCGGCGCCGGCGCGGGCGTTCATCGGTCACGTGGAACCGACCTTCGACTGGACCCTGCGCGACACGCGCAATGGCCAGACCACCACCGCCCACATCATCGACGCGTTCTACGGGCAGCTCCACCGCGCCAGCAAGCCGCCGCTTGGCCTCGCGATGCAGACCTACTACCGCGCCGTGGGGGGACTGTGGCGCGATGTCGCGAACTCGCGCGATGACATGAACGCGTTCAAGGCCGGCGCTGCCGACGAAGTGCGTCGGTTGCGCCTGATCGCGTCCGATCTGGAGTCGATGGTGCTGCTCGGTGATCCGACCGTGACGATCGGCTAGCTGCCGCGCGTACTCAGAAGACGAACGGAATCGCCTGGAACTGCTTGGTGACGAGCACTGACCCATCGCGATCGGGAATGTACGCCACCTTGAGCGACCCCCAGCTCACGAATCCGCCAACGCGGCTCCGTCCCTCCCATGGCCAGACCAGCGCGCCATTGCGGTCGCTGGCGGTGATCACGCCGGCAGCCCAGTAACTCGGATAGAGAAGTCCGCGCGGTCCGGATTGCCCGAATCGGTCGCCGAACAGATAGCGCCGCAAGCCGAACTCGCTGGCCGAGACGGCCTGCACGCGGTCAGCGCTCCAGGTGGCGTAGCCCGGTGCGTATGATGCGACCACTTCCCACGGACTCGGGCCGCGCAGCGGATCGGCGCGGAAGCGGGGGATCCAGCGTTGCGCGGCGTAGTTGAGCAGCACTTCGGGGCCGTTCAATCGCGCGGAGGTGGGGCCGAGTTTGCGCTCATATCGCGCAAGGCGCTCGAGTACCTTGTCCTGCGCGTTCGTCAGGAGCAGGCGCTGCACGGTGGATGACACCCGCACCACCAGTTGGTTGGTGGCCGGATCGAGCGAGCGCGTGACGACGTCCCTGATGTTCTGGCCATCGCCGTCGTCATCGTTCTGCACCACGGCGCGAAACTCCGACATCGCATCGAGGATTCGTGCGCGGTTCTCCTGCGTACCGCGGGCGTGGAGTCGTGCGACGGCGGCCAGTGGTGCATGGGTGCCACCGAACAGTGCGTGCAGCGAGAAGCTGGAGAGCAGTGGATCACAGATGGTCGCACCACTGATGCGGACGATCATGCTGTCTGATTTCAGTGCCGTCATGATCGGAGCTGATGCCGTGACGGCACGCGTGGCGCGACAGTAGTCGCCGACGGAGAAGGAATCCGCGGTGGCGATGAGTGCCGAGTCGGCGATCATGCGGCTTCGCTGCGCGGTGACCTGTGGTGCGGCAGCCAGCAGCGCTCCACCGATCACGCCGCCGATTCGGGTGAGATGATTGGCGCTCACGCGACGACTCCCGTGCGCAGGAGTGGTTCCTGACCGGCGATGTAGGCCGTCCATGAGTGCGGATCACTGGCAGCCGGACCACCGGGTCCGAATGCTGCCGCCAGTGCCTGCGCCGTGGATTCAGCGCTGGTGAGGTTGAGACCAGTCTGTGGCACGATGATGCTCTTCTGGCCAGGCACCGTCATGTAGGCCCACGGGAGCCGCTGCCCCAGCAGATGGCCGCCAACCGGATCGTGCGTTCCGGTGACCGAGACGAACTTCTTGGTGCAGCGCACGTTCCGGCCACGTCGCTGCTCGGCCGGAATGGCCAGCGGCTGCGACAGGGTCGCGACGCTTCCGATGTCGGGGATCAACCCTGCGATCGCTCCGCCGATCGTCCGGATGAGCTGCACTGGTGATGCCATCAGAATGACCGAATCGTACTTGACCAGATCACTCGCGGGCTGCAACTCGTGTTCTGGCTGCATGGCCACTGCCGTCAGCACTTCGTAGGTGTGAAAGCACCCCAGGCTGTGCGCGAGGATCGAGACGCTGTAGTCGAGGGCATTGTCGCCTCGTGCATCGGCGGCGCGCGCCCGGTCGAGCTCGATCTGCTGCAGCTGCGTAATGAAGGCATCCCGCACGGCGAACCGGAGATCCATGCTCAGGATCGGCCACAACACATCACCGGCGTACTCCGCAATCACCGCATCGGTGGCCGTCCCTCCCATCTCGGCGCTCAGTGCTGTCTTCATCGCACTGACGCCGGCGGCGAAGTTCACCTTGGTGGACAGCCAGTCGTTGATGCAGTCATAGTTGAGCCGGTAGATCGCGGTGGTCGCGGCATCGGCACCGAGGATGCTGCGCAACGCGTCGTCGGGAAATGAGCCGGCCTTGCCTGCGCTCGCATCACCGATCCCGTGGACCATCAGAAAGGCGCGGTTGCCCGGCCATGGAAGTGACTGCGGTACGAATGGCATGTCGAACGCTCCTCAGCAGAACGGTCCGATGCGGCGGCGCAGGGTCAGTCAACGCAGCCGTGCGCTGTGGAGGCGTCCACGCTCCACACGTGATGCAACGTCCTCAGCGCCGTGGCGTTCTCGCGCCCTACCGATCACATCAGCAGTCGTGAGTGTGCACCGCCGTGGCGATCATTCCCTCCCGGGTGCGATCGGTTCACCCAGCGCCGCCGCCGTCCGCACGTACTCGGCAGCCGCGGCGTGTGTGGCGTACCAGACCTTCCCCGCAGCCTTCACCCTGATGTGCGCCAGCAACAGCTCGAGTGCGACGATCCGCGAGCGATGCCCCGACACATGCGGGTGCATCGTCAGCAGGAACATTCCACGCTCGTCGTACGCCTTGTCAAACTCGTCCATCCAGACCTGTGCCACGTCACGCGGATTCATGTAGGCGTTGCCGCGCGGGTCGAAGAGTGGTGCGTCATCCAGAATCCACTCGACCGGCAGTTCGACAAGGCCCGTCGGCCGACCGTTCTGCAGCAATTCGTATGGATTGTCGTCGGCCATCAGCGAACTCTCGTACCGAAAGCCCATGTCACGCAGGATGCCGAGTGTGTTCGGGCTGAAGTTCCAGCTCGGTGCACGGTAGCCGGTTGGCTTGGTTCCGGTGAGTGCGGTCAGTTCGGCAACGGCCTTCTTCAGCAGTGCGCGTTCGGCCGAGTCGGGGAGGGTGGTGTTGAGCTCGTGAATCCAGCCGTGGACGGCGAACTCGTGTCGGCCGCTGCGCTTGATGGTGTCAACCATCGACGGTGTCAGCGCCAGGCTCACTGATGGAATGAAGAACGAGGCTGGAATCCGCTGCGAATCGAGCAGTCGGACCAGGCGTCCCAGGCCGCGACGTGCACCGTACTGTGCCGAGGCAAGGGTGCCGACCGTAGGTTCGCCGAAGCGAATCGGGATCGTCTCATTGTCGACGTCGAAGGAGAGGAGTACCGCGACGCGTGCGCCGCCGGGCCAGGTGGCCGGGGCCAGCGAGCGACCGGCGCGAACCGCGTTCACCACCGTGCGGACGGAGTCCATGGTCCATTGCCAGCCTGGCTTGGGTACGGTTGGCTGGACCTGGGCCGAGAGCAGCGTCGGAACGGCGATCATGGCGGCAAGTCTGTTGCGCATTGTCTCTCACCTGTGCTGGTGGCTGAACTCTGGGACGATCGTGCAAGAATCACAACGCCTGCGTGACAGAAATAAAACAGAGTGCTGGGCCGAACATCTCAGTTGCTGACCTTGCCAGCATTCGAGACGTCGACGCACTACCACCTCGCTGCGGGCGACGGACTCACGGGTGAGAAAGGTGCACGCATGCCCGTGCGCTCGCCGGGTCGACACGTCGCGACGCCTATGGCCACATCCAAGAGCAAGGGGAATGTCACATTCCCGTGATCTGTTACCCCAACACCCGCGCTGTCCCCACTCAAGCGGATACGAGGGCGCGATACGCGACAGTCGGGAACTCTTCAATGTTGCCCCGTATTACCCCGGTCACACGAAACCATTCGCCCCGCAAATCCCCACGTGGCCATGCACAACGACACGCACCACGACGTCATCATCATCGGCAGCGGAGCCGGCGGCGGTACGCTGGCCCACGCACTCGCACCATCTGGCATGCGTGTTCTGCTCCTCGAACGTGGCGACTATGTGCCGCGCGAGCCCGAGAACTGGAATACACTCGAGGTCAACAAGAAGGGCCGCTACGGCACGAAGGAGGAGTGGCGCGACCGCAAGGGGCGCACGCTGCATCCGCACACGAACTACTAC
>JANPFJ010000027.1:0-4491 GCA_031423355.1 Gemmatimonadaceae bacterium
CACGCATGACAAGCGTTGCGAGCGCACCAGCGCCGAACTTCAACATGCAGGACACACTGGTTTGCCACCACCAGACGTCAGCGAACCCGAGCGCGTCGAACCAGGCGTGATCACCGGTCAGCGCGCCCCAGGCACGGCCGAAGGCGAGCACGCCCGCGACGCCCACCACCAGCGTCAACAGCCCGCGACGACGAATGATCACAGGCGTGGCAGGCCCCCGGTCAGGCGGACACGCCTTGTGTCCGCAACCATGCGTTGAACTCGGCGCGAATCCCGTCCCGACGCTCGGCCGTCAGCGCCTCGAATCGCAGCACGACGATGGGCTGCGTGTTCGAGGCACGAATCAGACCCCATCCATCACCGAAGAGGACACGCGCGCCGTCCACATCGATCACCTCGTGCGACTGCCGAAAATGCTCCGTGGCGGCCTCCACGAGTGAGAACTTTCGCTCGTCCGGGCAATCGACGCGCAGTTCCGGTGTGCTGAAGTACGACGGGACGTCGGCCAGCAAGTCACGGACGCTGCCCTGGCTCGACGCCACGATCCGCAGGATACGGGCCGCCGCGTAGAGCGCATCATCATGACCGTAGAATCCTTCGGTGAAGAACATGTGGCCAGACATTTCGCCTGCCACCGGCGCGTGCAGCTCCTTCATCTTGTCCTTGATGAGCGAGTGGCCGGTCTTCCACATCACCGGCGTGCCGCCCGCCTTCGTGATCGCGTCCGGGAGCGCCTGTGAGCACTTGACGTCGAAAATGATCGGCGCACCGGTGCCCGTGCGCGCGAACACATCACGGGCATACAGCAACAACAAGTAGTCACCCCAGATGATCGTTCCCGCACCGTCCACGATGCCGATGCGATCCGCATCGCCGTCGAACGCGATCCCGATGTCCGCTCCTCGCTCCCGAACGGCAGCAATCAGGTCGACCAGGTTCTCCTCGACGGTCGGATCAGGATGATGATTCGGGAAGGTGCCATCGCTCTCACAGAACAGATAGCTCGCATCGACATTCATCCGTGAGAAGATTGACTCCGTGAGCGGCCCTCCCGCGCCATTTCCTGCGTCGAGCACGACCTTCAGGCGCCTCGCGAGCGGTCCGGTCCGCGCAAGAATGTCCTCCGCATAGGCCGCATTGAGATCCTCGCTGCGCACTGCGCCGAGCCGCGCGGTCGCGGGAGCGTCAAGCAGTTCGCGCAGCCGTTGAATGCCGCCACCGTGCAGGGAGGCGGTGCCGACGCACAGCTTGAAGCCGTTGAACTCAGGCGGGTTGTGCGACCCGGTGATCTGTATGCCGCCAGCCACTGGCAGATGATGCAACGACCAGTAGAGCAGCGGTGTCGGACCAACACCGATGTCGATGACGTCTCGGCCACGCGTGGTCAGACCACGGACGAGTGCATCGCGCAAGGCGGTGCCACTCGGTCGGTTGTCACGGCCAACCGCCACTGGGCCAGCCAGCTGACGCTCGTCGAGCAATGCCGCATACGCGCGACCGATACCCTCCGCGGCTTCGACGGTGAGGTCGTCGCCGACGACGCCGCGGATGTCATACTGGCGGAAAATTCCTGCGGCAATGGTCATGGAGAAATGGGATGAGAATCTGTCGGTGCAAGAGCCTGCATGGGCGTTTCGCCGCTGCTGCCGCGCGCGGGTGACATCGGCAGCGTGCTGGTCCTGGCCCAGTGGACAACGGGTCCTGGGTACACGCCGATGACGAGCAACAGAACGGCTGCGACCGTGATCACGCCACCTGTCCACCGGGCCGCCACCACGCGCCTCACCGACCCGTCATCGATCGGTGGCTTCATGAACATCGTCGCGATGACATTGAGGTAGTACCCGGCCGACACCAGGCTGGCCAGCACCAGTATCACGGCGAGTTTCAGTTGTGGAGCGTTGGATGAGAGCGCCGCACGCAGGACGTACCACTTGGCGAAGAAACCCATGCCGCCAGCGATCGGGAACCCCATCAGCGAGAGCATGAACACCGCCATCGCCGTGGCCAGCAGCGGCCGCGTGCGTGAAAGCCCGGCAAAATCGCACAGGCGGGTGCGCTTCTCGATACCGCCCGACACGAGGCAGAGCACAGCATAGGCACCAACCGTCGCCAGCGTGTAGGCCAGCGCGTAGAACACGATGGCGGCGGTTCCATCGGCCGAGTGGCTTGTCACCGCGACGAGCAGGTATCCGGCGTGCGCAATGCTCGAGTATGCGAGCATGCGCTTCAGATTCTGCTGGGCGAGTGCCAGCACGTTGCCGACCACCATCGTCACGGCTGCCAGCAACCACGATGCATAGTGCCACGATGCGTAGGCCGGCCCCAAGCCGTCCATCAGGAGCCGTGCGAAGGCGGCGAACGCTGCGGTCTTGACGCCGGCCGCCATGAACGATGTGTACGGCGTCGGCGCGCCCTCGTACACATCCGGTGTCCACATATGAAACGGCACGGCGGCGATCTTGAACGAAAACCCGACGAAGAGCAACGCCAGCCCGCCGATCAACAGCGGATCGGAGGCGAGACTCCGCGACGCAATCGTGTCCGCCATCACGGTCAGGTTGGTCGTACCGGTGGCGCCGTACAGCAGCGCCATGCCGTACAGCAGAAAGCCGGTGGAGAATGCACCCAGCAGGAAGTACTTCAGTGCGCCCTCGGCTGAGCCGGCGCGACTCCGATCCAGTCCGGTCAGCACATAGATCGAGAGTGACATCACCTCGATGCCGAGGAAGATCAGCATCAGGTCCCGTGCGCCAACCAGCAGCAGCATCCCGGCGGCCGAGAAGAGCACCAACGCTGGTGGTTCAGTCGCGGTGAGCGCGGCACCCTCGTTGTACTCCATGGCCATCACGAGCGTGCCAAGTACCCCGAGCAGAATGACCGCAACCGAGGCCCAGCGGAACCCGTCGTAGGCGAGCGGGCCAGCATTGGCGCCGAGGGGCGGCGACTGATTCGCCAGCATCGCGGCGGCGCCCGCCGCGAGCAGTGCAAAGACGATCGCGAGCAAATGCGCACGACGCGTGGTCGCGGTGCCCTCCGAGGCAAGCACACCGAATAGCAGCACCACCATACCGCCAATCGACACGATCAACTCAGGCAGGAGCAGTGTGCCAAGATCGAGACCTGCGGTGGCAAGCATGTTCACGGCAGCGCTCCGTTGTCCATGCTGGCTGTGGGCGTCAAGGCGGCGGATGCGTTCACCCGGTTGACGAGGCCTGCCACGGACTCCTGCATGCGGTTCAGCAGCGGTGCCGGATAGACACCAAGTCCGATGATCGCTGCCACGAAAACGCACATGACGCCCGCTTCCATGCGCGAGAGGTCGTGCGGGACAGCCGATGTCGGTTCGCCCGCCGGGCCGAACAAGACGCGCTGCACCGCCCAGAGCAGGTACGCAGCGGCAAGAATCACCCCGATCGTTGCCAACAACACGAGGACTGGAAACGTCGGGAACGCGCCGATCAAGACGAGAAACTCGCCGACGAAACCGTTGGTACCGGGGAGGCCGGCATTCGCGAGCGCAAAGACAACAACCACGGCGCCGAACATCGGCATCTGTTTCGCCAGTCCACCGAGCGATGCGAACCGATCGTCGTCCAGTCGCCGCCGCAGCATGCCGAGCAGCAGAAACATCCCACCCGTCGTGATGCCGGCGTTCACCATCACGACCAGCGCCCCGGACACCGATTCTGGCGTGAACGCGCTGATGCCAAGCACCACGAAGCCAAGATGGGCAATCGAGGCATACGAAATCACACGGCGAAAGTCCGGTTGGACCAGCGCAACGAGTGAGCCATAAAGCACGCCCACGACGCCAAATGACGCCATGACGATTCGCACCGTCGGATGCAGGGCTGCGGCCGGGAACAATGGGTAGGCAAGCACGAGCAACCCGTAGGTACCGACCTTGATGCCGAGTGCGACAGCTGCCAGCGGTGGCCCCTCGCTCTGGGCGTCAGGCACCCACGTGTGGTCCGGGATCAGCGCACTCTTGACGAGAAATGCACTGGCAAACGCGCCAAAGCACAGCAGCTGCGCCTCCACGCTCATTGGCCGGTTCGATGCCATGGCGCGGAGCAACTCATAGGTCGTCCCACCAGCCGCCGATGCGACCGTGATGACGGCGACCAGCATGAGCAGTGAGCCGAGCATCGTGTACACGAAGAACGTCTTTCCGGCTGCGGCCCCGCGCTCCGATCCCCAGACGCCGATCAGGAAATAGAGCGGAACAAGCATCAACTCCCAGCACAGGTAGAAAAGCAGCAGATCGGCCGCCAGGAAAATTCCCCGTATCCCTGCGGTGAGCAGGAGAATGGGCGCGTAGAAGGAGCTGGCGCGGTGGGTGACACTCGACCTGGGAGTGGCAAGAACGCTGAGCAGCATCAGCACGGCCGTCAGCAACACCAGCGGCAAGGAGACGCCGTTGGCCGCCAATCGGAAGCGGGCGCCGAAGTCGTCGATCCACGAGTAGTCGACCATTGCAACACCGCT
>JANPFJ010000028.1:0-59988 GCA_031423355.1 Gemmatimonadaceae bacterium
GCCGACCAGCTGATTCTCGATCTCGCCGACAAACTGGACGACCTGCAGCGCGGTGCGGCATCCGTCGTCAGCACGGGCGGCATTGGCGTGGATGATGCCGTGCGGGCGCTGCAGTCCCTCGGCTACGGTGTGGCCGAGGCGGAGTCAGGGATCCGGGCGGCACTCGATGCGGGCGAGGGGAAGGCGAGCACGGCGGCGCTGGTGCGCGCGGCGCTGGCACGGATCGGCGCCCGCTAGCGCGGCAGCACAGCGAGCGGCCGTCTGCAATGGCGCTCCGGTGTTTCTTCGGGTACACTTTGGTGCATGACGCGCGCCGAGATCACGACCCCCGAAGCCATCGACGAGGATTCGCTCGTGGAGCTCTCGTTGCGGCCGCAGAAGCTGGCCGAGTTCATCGGGCAGCCCAAGGTGAAGGACTCGCTCCGCATCTACATCGATGCGGCGCAGCGCCGGAAGGAGCCGCTGGATCATGTGCTCTTCTTCGGCCCACCGGGGCTGGGCAAGACGACACTGGCGGAGCTGATTGCGCGTGAGATGGGGGTCAACATTCGCACCACGGCCGGCCCGGCGCTGGAGAAGCCCGGTGATCTCGTCGGCACCCTGACGAATCTGCGCGAAGGCGACATCCTCTTCATCGACGAAATCCATCGCCTGCGCCCGGTGATCGAGGAGTTCCTGTATCCGGCGATGGAGGATTTCCGCGTCGACATCCGGCTCTCCGATGGTCCGAAAGCGCAGACGATCACCATGCCGGTGGAGAAGTTCACGCTGATTGGTGCCACGACCCGGCTCGGCATGCTCACGGCACCGATGCGGGCACGCTTCGGGATCGAGCAGCGGCTCAACTATTACCCAACGGCGGATCTCGAACAGGTGGTCAAGCGGACGGCACATGTGATGGGCTGTTCGATCACGCCGGACGGCGCGCACGAGCTGGCACGCCGCGCACGTGGGACACCGCGCGTGGCAAACCGACTGCTGCGCCGGGTGCGCGACTATGCGCAGGTGAAGGCGAACGGGATCATCGACAAGGCCGTTGCCGACGCCGCGCTCGAGCTGCTGGAAGTTGATGCCTTCGGGCTGGACGACATGGACGCGCGCATTCTGCGGGCGATCATCGAGAAGTTCGAGGGTGGTCCGGTGGGGTTGAAGACGGTCGCAGCCGCGGTCGGCGAGGATGAGGGAACGATCGAGGAAGTGTACGAGCCGTTCCTGGTGCAGAACGGCTTCCTGCAGCGGACCCCGCGCGGACGTGTCGCGACGCCGACTGCCTATCGCCACTTCGGGTACACGCCACCCGGCGATGCGTCCGGGGCGCAACCGTCGCTGCTCTGACGTCTGGCGTCGGCTCGTTGGCTGATCTGCAGCCATCGCAGGTGTGCGGTCCTGGTTCGGGTGCAGCGTGGTTCGCGTGCAGCATTCGGTGCCGTGATTCCTGGGATCTGGGACGGTGGAAGTTCGCCAACGCTGTTCACGCGGGGCCCGCGGAGGACGCGGAGAAGAGCCACTGCGCCGAGCTGTTGGAACAGCGTCGCGCGCAGGCCGTTCCAAAATTTTTGCCGTTCCCCCGCGTCCTCCGCGGGCTCCGCGTGAACAGTGGTGACAGCCCCCGATGCGCGCAGAGCCCGCGAAATGCACGCCGGCATGCGACATCGCCGCGCACCCCGAAGTCCCGTTAGTTTTTCGGTGTGAGCATTCCCAGAACTGCCGACGGCACGCGCGTGTCGGACTACGACTTCGCCCTCCCCGAGTCGTTGATCGCCCAACAGCCGGTCGCCAATCGCGATGGCAGCCGCCTGCTCGTGATCCATCGCGACAGCGGCACCATCGAACACCGGCAGTTCCGCGACATCGTCGACTTCATCCCGGCGGGGGACGCGCTGGTGGTGAACACCACCAAGGTCTTCCGCGCCCGGCTCCTCGGCACTCGCCCCAGCGGTGCACCGGCCGAAGTGCTGTTGCTCAAATCGCTCGGTGATGACGTCTGGGAAGCGATGGTGCAGCCGGGTGCCAAGTTGCAGGCGGGAAAGTTCGTCGCCATCGCCGACGGTTTCAGCATCGAGATGCTCGACGCCTCCGATCGTGGCACGAAATTCGTGAAACTGCACACGACAGGGAGTGCCGCCGACGCGATCGAGCAGTACGGGCATGTGCCGCTGCCTCCATACATGACGCGCAGCGACACCAGCGATGATGCACAGCGTTACCAGACGGTGTATGCGCAGCAGGCGGGCAGCGTCGCCGCGCCGACAGCCGGACTGCATTTCACGCCGGAAGTCCTCGCTTCGCTTGCCGCCAAAGGCGTGCAACGCGCTGACGTGTTGCTCCACGTTGGCGCTGGCACGTTTCGCCCCATAAGTGTTGACGACCCGCGGGAGCATGTGATGCACGAGGAGTGGTTTCAGGTGCCACCGGAAACCGCAGAGACAGTGAGCCGGGTGAAGTCCTCCGGTGGCAGTGTCTGGGCCGTCGGAACCACATCGATGCGCACGCTCGAAAGCGCGGCCGACGACGACGGGTCCATCGGTGCCGTCGAAGGCGAGACGGGAATCTTCATCTACCCGCCGTACCGGTTCCGGATCGTCGATCACCTGCTGACCAACTTTCACCTGCCGAAATCGACGCTGGTAATGCTGGTGGCGGCACTGGCCGGCTACGAGCTCACGATGCGCGCGTACCGCGAGGCGATCGCACACAGGTACCGCTTCTATTCTTATGGTGACGCGATGCTGATCGTGTAGCGACGACGTCCACCGAGTCGACAAACACAACGGGGGCCGTCGTATCGACGGCCCCCGTTGTCATCCTGCCCTGCCCGGCTGTGACTACGGATTCCGGTCGATACAGGCCGGAACGCCGGGCGTCGTCTGCGGAATAAGCCGGTTGTTGGCTTCAGCCGCGGGCGTCGGGAAATTCACATCGACACCATAGCCAGGCACGCGATTGATCTGCCAGACACCATTTGGCCAGACTTCATTCTGCGTCATGCTGTACTGCCGCATCATGCGGCGCATGTCACCGAAGCGGTGACCCGTGCCGTAGAGCCAGAAACCCTTCTCCCGGAAGATCAGGTCACGATCGCCATTGGCCGTCGGTGGGTCGACGAGCGGTGCAAGCCCGGTGACCGTACGACCCGGCAGCACGTACGCTGGCGGAGCCGCGCGCAAGGCATTCATGATTGCCAGCGATCCGTTGGCACCGCTGAAGTTAGCCAGGCGATTCTGCGCCTCGGCTTCAAACAGCCGCGCCTGCAGTCCGTTGATCAGGGCCACGTTGCGGCTGTCGTTCTCCCAGATCAGCTGATAGCGGCTGTTGGGCACTGAGTTGTTGCCGCTGTCGAACGGGCGGGTGGTGGTAAATCCAGCGGCCGTGCACGCCGCAGCGTTGAAACCACCCGTGCCGGGCTGGCAGCTCGGCACGCGCGGATCCTGCGTCGCATTGGCGAAGCCCATGGCGAGTGGCCCTTCGTTGTTGCTGATGATGTAGCGACGCTGGTTGTTGATGAACGACCAGACGCCCGGCGTCCGTGTGACGAGACTGTGTTCCTGCTCCCAGGTGTACGTCGTCGGTACCACGTTGGCCACCGTCGACGCCAGCGTGAAGTTGCCCTGATTGATCGCGATCCGGGCCTTGAGCACCAGCAGTGCATTGCGCACGCGAACATCGTTCGCCGTCGTGAAAGTCGGCGCCAGGAGCGTCACACCGGAGTCGATCTTCGCCTGCGAGATCAGGTACAGCGAATCCGTGGAGATCCGGGCGCTTGGCGTCTCCTTGAAGTCCTCCAGCGTGCTGAGCGGCTGCCCGTTGCAGAAGTGCTCGGCCAACAGGTTGATCATGTACGCTTCGACGAAGTACATCTCGGCCAGGCGCCATTCGTTGCCGGTTACCTGCGGGAACTGCCGCAGCGCAGCGCGTGCCTGCAGGGCGCCCACCCGCACCAGATGGATGCCGCGATAGCCGGTCGTGACGTTGCCGTTCTCCGGCGTCAGCGAACGCTGGTCTGTCTCGATACGCTGGGTGAAGGTGTCACCCGTGGTGAACTCATCGCCCATCAGGCCACCATACAGCAGCATCGATTCGCCGCCGGTGGTGTTCGCATTGAAGCGACCCAGCGTGCCGACGCGAATGCCATCGGCACCGGAGGCACTCTGGATGAAGGCCGGGTCGATGATGTCCGGGTCGGTTGCCTTGACGATGCTGTCCAGCGCGCAGCCACCGACGAGGAAGGTTACCGCAGCCATCGCGCCCATTCGCGCCACAGTCCGTGCCGATCGCACGACGGAATTCGCAGCCATTGGAAGGAAGTATCGGGAAGTCATATGGATGTCGCTCCTCAGAAGCCGAAGTTGACGCGGAGCGCGAAGGTGGTCAGCGGCGGCGTGACCTGGAACTCGTCCTGCACGTTGCCCAGGCCACCACCGAAGGTCTCGGGGTCCACACCGGTGAACTTCGTCCACTTGGCGAGGTTGCGGCCGGAGAAGGTGACGGTGGTGTTGCGCATGCGCGGGACCAGCGCGGCCAGGTTCTCGGGCACGCGCCACGTGACCGCGAGCTCACGGAAGCGGACGAAATCACCCGTCTCGAGGAAGCCGATCACACTGTTGTTCACGCCGGGAACAAGGGCCGCAGCACAGCGCGCCTGGCGGTCCAGCGACGCGGTGGGATCAATGCGCTCCTGCGAGTTGATGCGGGTCGTGCAACGGAAGCGCTCGGTCGTATTGTCGATCTTGAAGCCGCCGCGGAAGTCGAACAACGCAGTGACGCGGACGCGACGGTTGAACAGGTCCACACCCGCCTGCGTGGAGATTTCCGTGCGAGGCGACGAGTATCCATGGAACGTGATCGCGGTGTCGGGAAGAACTTCCCCCGTGACGATCAGGCCGTCGCCATTCGCATCGGCGTAGGTGTAGTTCCGCTGCCAGAAGCCGTTGAGCGGATAGCCCTTGGTCTGACGAATGGTCGTGCCGATGATCGGTGGGATCGGGTTGCCAGCGGCGTCCACGCCGAGGTCATCGAGCGTATTCGTATTGTACGATCCGTTGACGGTGAAATCGAAACCGACCGGCTTGGTGTCGATCGCACGGACAGTGACGATGCCTTCCCAGCCGCGGTTCGTCACCTGACCAAGGTTGGTCGCCTGCGTCGTCGAACCGGTGCCGAAAGACGGAGCCACGATACGATTGATGATCGCGTCTTCCGACACCTTGTTGTAGCGCGTCAGCGTGAACGTCATCCGATCATTCCACATGTTCAAATCGACGCCAAACTCGCGCTCCGTCACCGTCTCCGGCCGCAGGTCCAGGTCGCCCAGCTGCTGGAAGATCAAGCCGGGCGTATCTGTCGCGTTGGCGCGGTATTGGTTGGCGGCGAAGAACGGCAGCGCCGCTGTCGTCCCTGGGCGCAGTCCGGCCGTACCCCACGAGCCGCGCAGGCGGAACTGGTTGACGACGGACTTGAAGGGAAACCACTTCTCTTCCTGCATGCGGTACGAGACACCGGCCCCTGGATAGAGCACCGTGCCGAAGTTCTTGCCGAAAGCACTGTTCTGGTCAGCCCTCACGCGGCCGACGATGTCCAGGCGATCGAAGAGCTGGACATTCTGCTCGAGGAAGAAGCCTGCGGTCTTCGAGATCGTCGTTCCTTCCGACGAGCCAGGCGTCGCGCCCTGCGAAATCGTCTGCGCACCAGGCGGGAGGTTCTGCGTCGTTGCGTTCACGTTGTCGCTCGACGTCTGGACGTACTGGAATCCACCAACCGTCCGAAGCACGTAGTCGTTGAACAGTCGGAAGGTGGCAGTCGCCGTCGCCTCACCGGTGTACTGAAACGCCCGCGTACGGCTGGTGCTCACGAAACCCAACCGGTTCTGGCCGAAGTTCGGGCACTGGTCGCGCAAGCAGCGGTTCGTCTCGGTGCCGGAGACGAAATCCAGGCCGAGCGCGGCACGCGTCGACAGCCATGACGTCGGCGAATAGGTCGGATTGACCGAGCCGATATACCGATGCGTGATCTGCTCGTTGGTCTGCTGGAAAATGTCGCCCGGCGTGAACAGCCGGTATCCACCCAGCGAGTCGATGCCGGCCTGTGCGCTGCCATTCAGGCGGCCGTACGTGCCGGCGCCGCCAAACGCATGCGAGCCCAGGCCGGTCGTATTGTTGCCGTCCTGCGGGTTACGGAAGGTGGACGTGGTGAAATAGTTGCGAATCGGCAGCGTGAAGTTCGGCGAGAGCTTGAGGTCGAGGTTCGCGCGCAGGCCCTGACGCTTGAAGTCGTTCGGGTTCACCCACGCGTCCTGCAGCGACACCTGCGTCCGACTCAATCGGCCCAGTTCGAACTGCGGAATCGTCAGTGTGCCGGACGTCCCTTCTGATTCGCCCGAGACGAAGTAGCTCAGCGCATCGTTGCCGCCCGAGACGCTCACGCCATACTGATTGCGGTAGCCGTTCTTGATCGGTGACGAGCGCGGGTCCTTCCAGACGTTGAACGTCGTCAGCGAATCCGGGCGGCAGGCGCCCGACGCAATCGACTGGATGTTGCAATCGATGCCGGTGCCCGCGGCGTTGCGGCCCCACATGGTGTAGGCCTGCGGATACCGGTTGTTGTCCTGCACCTGGCCCTGCTCGGTGTAGATGTTCCAGCGCGGTGCGCCGACCTTGCCCCGCTTGGTCGTGATCACGATCACACCCGTGGCGGCATCCGTCCCATAGGCGGCCGAAGCGGCAGGGCCACGCAAGACATCGAGCGTCTCGATGTCGTCCGGGTTGATGTCGTTCAACCGGCCAGCGGGGGCACCACCGGTGCCGAATGCCTGCTGATTCCCACCGCCGGCACGGACTCCGTCGATGATGTAGATCGGCTCATTGCCGAGCGACAGCGACGCGGTCCCTCGGATGCGGATGCGCGAGCCGGAGCCCACCGACGATCCACCGGCCAGCGACACACCGGCAACCTTGGACACCAGCACATCGGAAATGCTTGCCACTGGCGACTCCTCGATCGACTTCGACACATCGATCGACGAAATCTGGTTCGGCACTTCGGCGCGACGCTGAGCACCTGTCACCGTCGTCACGACCGGCGCCAGCAAGACGGCGACCTTGCTCAGCGCAAAATCCAGCGTCGTCGTCTGGCCATTCACCACGGTCACCGGGCGCTTCCGCTCACCATACCCGATGCGCAACACGCGCACCTCAAACGTGCCAGTCGGTACACCGCGGAGCAGATACGTGCCATCCGCCTTGGTCAGAATTCCAATCGAGGTTCCAGCGATGTTGACCTGCGCATCACCGATGGGGGTGCTCGAGCCGGCTTCAGTCACGCGGCCGGACACGATACCCCGCCCCGACTGCGCCGTGAGCGCTACCGGGAGAATCGCCGCCAGCACGAGTGCCAGCAATCGACGAGGAAGGGACATGAACAATCTCGATACTTTCGAGTGGACAAGGGGCTCCGCGGCCACGCCGCGCGAGAACATCATGGTGAACTCCAAACATCCTGCTTGGTCCTGACGGCCGGCGGTCACGCACCGAGCGCGGGCGGCAGCCGCTACCGCTACTCGGGCAGCAGTACCAGACCGAACGCGTTGAGCGGCGCCGCCGTGGCGCCGACGGATGCACGGCGCGCAACCACCGTCGCCTTCGAGAGATTCGCAATCGTCACCGACGTTGCCACCAGCGGAGTGGCGGTTGTCGGCGCCGCACCGGTCACGAAGACTTCGACGGTATACGCGCCCGCAGTGGTCAACGGCAGGTAGCCGGTCACCGCACGATATGCGGCATTGATGATACGAACTGCAGCACCCGCTGTCGGTGCAGCGGTCGGACGCGGCGAACCCTGCGGGTAGATGTAAATGTCGACGCCTGACGTCGCGACACCAGCAGTATTGGCGGCGACGGAATCCGCCGCGTGCACAATGCGCAACCAGCCGCCGGCGGCGGGCGATGCAGCAGTGTCACGCAGCGCGATGGGCTGAAACGTGCGGGCGGATCCGGCCGGAAACGCTGCCCCTGCAGTCCCAACCGCAACGATCGTCATCGCGGTGTCCTTCAATAGCGGGATCTGCGCGTTAAACAGCGTCGCACCGCTGGCGTCCTTCACCAGCAAGACGCCCGGTCCAGCTGGTGACGAACCGTACAACGTCGCCGGCGACACCGCCGAGTAGGCGAGTGCGGTGGCGAGCGCCGCACCACTGCGCGAGACATCCAGCGCCGAAGCCGTCGGCGAGGCATGGACAAAACGGACACGTGCCGTTCCGGCTGACGGCGCCGTGACGTCCTCCCGCTCAAGACAGCCGCCCAAGGCAGCGAGTGCAACAACCGGAACAAGACGAGTCAGACGCATGGACACTCTGTCGAGAGAAGGACGCCAACGCGGCAAGCCGGATGGCAGCAGTGGCGCGAGAAATGCCGAACCTGAATCGGATGAGGAGCAGCGGGCCCGGCCCAGTTCTCGGCTTCGGTTCGAAGCACTTCGGCGTGAACGACGCGCCGACGGGAAATCGCGAAACGCGGTCTTCCAAGTGAACGCTAGCGTAACGCCAACCACAGCCGCTGCCAATACCGCTGGGCTGAATCGCGGGGATCGGGATCGGAACGGCACCGAGTAGCGGGCGAAGCGACGCCGGTACGTCACCAGCGTGCGGCGCTGCACCGGGCGCACTCGAAGAGTATGTTTCCACCGACCGCCGCCGCGCCGCCCGGTGCCGGCGCGGCGGCGGGGAGCGCGGCGCCAGAATCCTCTCTGCGCACTGGCATGTCCGACTTCTCGTTCCGCACCTCTCACGACGCAGGCAGTGCACGCCTCGGCTGGTTCTCGACGCCTCACGGTGTGGTCGAGACGCCAGCGTTCATGCCCGTTGGCACGCACGGCACGATCAAGGGCCTGAGCGTCGAGGAAGTCGCTGCCGCGGGCGGACAGATGATTCTCTCGAACGCGTATCACCTCTACCTGCGCCCCGGCGACATGATGGTGCGGGCGCTGGGCGGGCTGCATGCCTTCACCCGCTGGAACGGCCCGATGCTCACCGATTCAGGCGGGTTTCAGGTGTTTTCGCTGTCCGGGCTGCGGAAGGTGAGCGAGGAGGGGGTGGTGTTTCAGAGCCACATCGATGGTTCGAAGCACAACTACACCCCGGAAAGCGTGATGCGGATCGAGCGCAACATCGGCGCCGACGTGATCATGCAGCTCGACGAGTTGATCGCGGGTCAGGCGGAATACGCGGCGAGTCAGGCGGCGATGGAGCGGAGCCTGCGGTGGCTGGATCGCTGCCGGGTGGAGTTCGATCGGATCAGCCGCGAGGGACGGGGGGCCCCCCCCCAGTTCGAAGTTCCCGCCGGCGCCCCCCCCATGGCAACTCATGACGCCGCCACCGACATCATTCCCCCGCGCCAGTCCCTCTTCCCCATCATCCAGGGCGGCACCCACCCCGCCCTCCGCGTCGCCTCCGCCCGCGGCATCCTCGACCGTGGCGACTGGGACGGCATCGCCATCGGCGGCCTCTCCGTCGGCGAATCCAAGCCCGACATGTACGCCACGCTGGAGATCGTCGACCCGATCATCCCCCGCTCCGTCCCCCGCTACATGATGGGCGTCGGGTTTCCCGATGATCTCGTGGAAGCCGTGCGCCGCGGCGTCGACCTCTTCGACTGCGTCGCCCCCACCCGCATGGGCCGCAACGGCACCGCTTTCACCCACGACGGCAAGGTCCAGATCCGGAAGTCGAGCTTCCGCCTCGACCGCCGACCCCTCGTCGATGGCTGCCCCTGCCCCTGCTGCACCAACTACGACCGCGCCTACCTCCGCCACCTCTTCGTCAGCGAAGAGATGCTCGGCCTGCGGCTGCTCTCCCTGCACAACGTATCTTTCCTCATCACCCTGATGCGTGACGCGCGAACCGCGCTCCGCATCGGGACCTTCCCGGGGTGGAGCCAGGATTGGCTCACCCGCTATCACGCCACGACCTCCAGCAACTCATGACCTCACTGCCGTTCGCCACCCTCGCCGTGCTGCAGCTCCCCGGCGGTCAGGCCCTCGTCGCCCCGCTGCTCATGTACGGCGGCATCTTCGCCATCTTCTACTTCCTGCTCATCCGGCCGCAGCAGCAGCAGCGGAAGAAGCACGAAATGGCCATCCTCGAGCTGAAGAAGGGTGACCGCATCGTCACCGCCGGGGGCCTCGTCGGTGAAGTCCAGCACATCAAGAGCGGCGCCACCGCCAGCCCGGACGACGAAATCACCATCAAGAGCGGCGAGTCACGCCTGATCATCGAGCGCGGTCGCGTCGCCAAGATTTCATCGAGCAGTGGCAGCAGCTCCAGCGCGGACAAGGTCGCCTGATGGCATTGCTCGACATTCACGTCCTCGGCAGCCCGATTCTCCGTCGTGAGACCCAGATCGTGCAGCAGATGACGACGGAGTTGCGGCAGCTCGTGACCGACATGTTCGACACGATGTACGCCGCCAAGGGGATCGGACTCGCCGCACCGCAGGTCGGCCGCAGCGAGCGCATCGCGGTTATCGATGTCGACAAGAACCCGATCGCGCTCATCAATCCCGTCGTCACGATACGCAGCGGAAAGAGCAAGCGTGAGGAAGGGTGTCTGTCCATTCCCGACATTCACTTCGACGTTGAGCGTGCGGCGAAGGTCGTCGTGCAGGCGCTCGACGTCGACCTGAAGCCGATCACACTCGACGGTACGGAGTTGTTCGGCACCTGCCTGCAGCATGAGATCGACCATCTGCACGGCAAGCTGTTTCTCGATCACCTCTCGATTCTGAAGCGCCGTCAGGCACTCCGCGAGTGGGACGACGAAAAGGATCAGTACCCGGAACTGATTCGCCGCCTCACCCCGGACGTCATCGCTCGGCTGCAGGCCGAAGACGAGGAACTCGACGACGACGCTGGCGCCGATCACCGCAGCGACGTTCGCTGACCGGCTCGCGATCCTGCCCCCGTGCGCATCCTCTTCTGGGGTACCCCTGACTTCGCCGTTCCGCCGCTCGAAGCGTTGCTCGGCGAAGGCTTCGACGTCGTCGGGGTCGTCACGCAGCCAGACCGACCCGTCGGCCGCACGCGGGTCCTGACACCGCCGCCAGTGAAGGTGGTGGCGCTGCGCGAAGGGCTGCCCGTTTTGCAGCCCGAGCGCCCCCGCGGCGAGGCCTTCCTTGCGGAGCTCACGGCGCTCGGACCCGACCTCAATGTCGTCGTCGCCTACGGGCACATCCTGCCCGTCGCCGTGATCGAGCAGCCGCCACGCGGCACGATCAACATTCACGCATCGCTGCTTCCCGCCCTGCGTGGTGCGGCGCCAATCGAAACCGCCATCCGACGCGGCCACACGGAGACGGGCGTGACCATCATGCGCATGGTGCTGGCCATGGATGCCGGGCCAATCCTCCATGCCGCGCGCGTGCCGATTCTCGACGATGAAACGGGCGGAGAGCTCCGGAATCGCCTCTCGGAGGTTGGCGCACAAGCGTTGATCGAGGCCCTCGCGCTGATGGAACTGACACTGCTGGTCGAAACAGAGCAGGATGACGCGCTCGCCACCTTCGCGCCCAAGATTCAACGCGAGGATGCGCGAATCGCCTGGCGCGCCACCGCGAGCGATATCGCAAATCTGGTCCGCGCCTACGATCCCCGTCCCGGTGCGTTCACCACGCTGCGCGGCCTCGAGGTGAAGTGCTTCGGCGCCCGGGCCTCCGACATGCACACGCAGGTCGATACACCCGGGACCGTCCTCGCAATCGACGATCACGGGATGCTCGTGGCCTGCGGTGAAGGCACCATACGCCTCACCGATGTGCACCCCGCCGGCAAGCGACGGCAGAACGCTCGCGACTGGGCTGCGGGTCGGGGCGTTGCCGTCGGCGACCGACTCGGCATCGACAGCGAATCAGTGTCATGACGCACGGCACCGTGCCGACGCTGCACGCGCTCACCAACGATGTCATTCTGGCCGATCCGGGATTCGTCCAAGCCGCCACCGCGGTCATGCGTGCGTGTCGCAATCGGGTGGCGATTCACCTGCGATGCGTCGAGACCACACCTCTGCGCCTTCTCGAGCTGGCACTCGAACTGCGCGTCATTGGCGAGACGACCGGAAGTTGGGTTCTCATCAACGACCGCGTCGACATTGCGATGGCGGCAGGCGTGACCGGAGCGCAACTGACATCGCGTTCGCTCACGATCGCCGATGCGCGGCGTATCGCGCCGACGCTGGTGCTTGGAGCGAGCGTGCATGCCACTGCGGACGCCTGGATGACCGCGCAGAGCGATGCCACCTTTCTCGTGGCCGGCACTGCAGGGGAACCGGCCTATCCCCCACGCGATCCAGTGCAGTTCGTCCAGGCCGTTGTCGATGCCGCCGAAGGATGTCCCGTGATCGCGGTTGGTGGCATGACGCCGGAGCGTGTCCATCGGGTGGCAGCCACAGGTGCCGCGGGTGTCGCGGTCCTGCGCGGCATCTGGCTCGATGATGCCGTCGCCGCCACGCTGCGCTACCTTGCAGCGTATGACGAGGGATTCCGCCAGTGAGGTGCCCGTGACGCTCGCTGCGCCACCGGCCGGCCGCAATGCGCTGATCACGGAGTCGCGCATTGCCGCCGCCGAGATTCTCGCGTCGCTGCGTGGCGGGACACTGCTTGATGCGGCGTTCGAGCGCGTGACCACCGCGCTCGATCCGCGTGATCGGCGCTGGGTGCAGGAACTCGTCTACGGACTGTTGCGCTCGCGCGGATGGATCGACGCGATCCTGGCGCCACGGATTACCGGGGGACTGGCCCGACTCGACGCCGACCTCGGTGACCTCTTGCGACTCGGCACGTATCAGCTCCTCTCGATGGGAAGCGTTCCAGCATACGCCGCCATCGCACAGACGGTGGAACTGGCCAAGCGGCGACATGGCATCGGCGCCAGCAAGCTGGTGAATGCCGTGCTTCGTCGCATCGATCGCGAGCGTGAACTGCCGGCCGTCGCAACCCCCGATGGCGCCGCAGCCGCACTTGACCGGAACCACGATCTGACGGAGCGGCTGTCCGTGCGCACCAGTCATCCGCGCTGGCTGTTGGAGCGATGGGTGGCGGCATGGGGCAAGGAAGCGACCGTAGAGTTGACCGGCCACAACAACAGTGAAGCGCCGATCATCGTGCGACCCTTTGGCATCACCCGGGACGCATTGCAGGCGATGCTGCATGAGCGCGGGGTCGAGACGATCCCGACCCCGCTCTTCGACGAAGGACTGCAGCTCCCACCCGGCGCGGCACTGACGCAGCTCGGTGCGTTCCAGCACGGCCAGCTCTGGGTCCAGGATCCTGGCAGTGCGCTGGTGGTGCAGTACGCCAACATCCCGCGCGGAGCTCAGGCCGCGGATCTGTGCGCCGCACCGGGGGGGAAGACCCTCGCGCTGCTGCAGGCCGGTGTGCGCGTGATTGCAAGTGACCGATCCGCGAATCGGCTGCAGCGCTTGCATGCCAATCTCGATCGCATGCACGCCACAGCTGTTGACGTGCGCGAGATGGACGCCACGGCACCGACCCTGGAGCCCGTCGACGCGATCCTCGTCGACGTTCCGTGCACCGGCACTGGGACGTTCCGTCGGCACCCCGATGCGCGCTGGCGCCTGCGCACGAGTGACATGGCGTTGCTGCCGGTGTTGCAGCGCGACATCTTGGCGGCCGCCAGCAGCTGCGTCAAGCCAGGCGGGCTGCTCATCTACAGCACCTGTTCACTCGAACGTGAGGAGAACGATGCCGTAGTGAATGAGTTTCTCGCCGAGGACGACGCGTTCGTGCTTGAACCACCGGGGAGTGGTGTGGTTCCCGATGCAGTGATCGACAGGGGATTCCTCCGCGTGCTCCCGCAGGTGCACGGCGTCGATGGTGCGTTCGCCGCACGGCTTCGCCGTATTCGATGAGCCCGACGGTGAAGCCCGGCGGCGGCCGAGTCGCCAGGCTGCGCGATCGTGCCGCGCGGCATCCGGTCATCAGCACTGCCATCGGCGGGTTTCTCGTCGGGTTTGTGGCCGTCGCACTCTGGCTGCTGCCGCAGACGTTGATCCGCGGCGAATCCGCCGTGCCGAATGTCGTTGGCCTGCTCTACAGCGATGCCGCCGCCCGACTCTCCGCTGCCGGCTTCATCGTCAAGACAGGCGACGAACTGCATCACCCCACGGCCCCGAAAGGGTCGGTACTCGGCCAGACCCCGGCGCCAGGCATCAAGGCACAGAAGGGCAATGACGTCGTTCTCGATGTGTCACTTGGCGTCAAGCGCGGCACGGTACCGAACGTGGTCGGCATGGCGCGCGAGGCAGCGGTCACGGCACTCGAGGCTGCAGGCTTCGACGTGCCCGACGAGGTGACGGAGCGCCTCGACAAGCGCGCTCGTGGGGAAGTCCTCGCCACCGTACCGCGCAGCGGTGTCACCATCTCGCAGCCGGCCTCGGTGCGCCTGACGATCAGCGCGGGGCCCGATGCGATCGCCATCCCATCGCTGATCGGCATGTCGCTCGAGGACGCCTTGGCGCTGATCGGCCAGCTTGGGCTGACCGCAGCGCCCGAGCGGAGCGACTCCACGGCCGCGCAACCGGACGGCTTCGTCAGCGCCCAGCGACCCGCCGCTGACTCGCCAGTGTCGCCGGGCGCAGTCGTGGTGCTGACCGTTTCCCGACCCAGTGCGCCTCGGGACAGCACCGTACCGTAGCTCGCCTCGCGCCGCTGAGGACCCACCTGCCCGTGGGTAGTATCTTTCGGGATGACTGTCCGAATCGCCCCTTCGTTGCTCTCCGTCGATTTCGCCCGCATGGCCGATGACTTGGCCATGCTCGAGGCGGCCGGCGCCGACTGGTTGCACGTCGACGTGATGGATGGCGTCTTCGTGCCGAATCTCAGCTTCGGCGTGAAGGTGATCGAGACCGTACGAAAACTCACGACGTTGCCGCTCGATGTGCATCTCATGACGGTCGAGCCAGAGAAGTACTTCGACAGTTTCGCGAAGGCGGGGGCCAATGGCCTCACGATTCACGTCGAGACTGCGCCGCACCTGCACCGGCAGTTGATGCGCATCAAGGAGCTCGGCTGTACGGCCGGCGTCACCATGAACCCAAGCACCTCGCTCGACACCGTGCGCGAAGTGGTGGGGGACATCGACCTGCTGCTCATCATGTCGGTGAATCCGGGGTTCGGCGGGCAGAAGTTCATTCCACATTCGCTCGACAAGATTCGGCGGGCCCGCCAACTGCTCGATGGCGTCGGTAGCCGTGCACACCTCGAGGTGGATGGCGGCGTCGCACGCGATACCATCCGGAACTGCTACCTGGCGGGCGCGACCACCTTAGTCGCCGGCAATGCGATCTTCAGCGCGCCCGATCCGAAGGCCGAAGTGGGTGCCCTTCGCAACCTCTGCCTGATGGAAGCGGCATGACCGCCGGGCAGCAGTGGCGTGTGGTGGGTGCAATCGTCGCGGTCCTTGGCGGTGCGCTCTGGTTCGGCTCGTACCAGCTGAAGGACGAGTTGGTCGGCGTGGACGTCGGCTCACAGGCGCCCACGTTCGGCGGTGCGACGATCGAAGGCCCGGTGAAGTCCAAGACGCTCGCCGACTACAGGGGCAAAGTCGTGCTGCTCAACATCTGGGCCACCTGGTGCGGCCCGTGCCGGACCGAAATGCCCAGTATCGAGGCGCTTCACAAGGAAATGGGGCCGAAGGGGCTCCATGTCGTGGCGGTCAGCATCGACGACCCGGGCAAGGCCGACGAGATCCGCAAGTTCCTGAAGGACTTCAATCTCACCTTTGAAGTGCTGCACGACTCGACGCAGGCCATTCAGGCCGCGTACCAGACCACCGGTGTGCCGGAGACGTTCATCATCGCAGCGGATGGCACCATCCGAAAGAAAGTGATCGCAGCCGCTGACTGGAACTCGGCACCCAATCGTGCCCTGATTGCGCAGCTGCTGAAGGACGCAGGCGCGTAGCCGGGTGCGCGTCCTCGGCATCGAAACGAGCTGCGATGAAACATCCGCAGCAGTCCTGAGCGGCTCGGGCCCGGACGTCACGCTCGAGTCGCTCGTGATTCTGTCGCAGGATGTGCACCGCATTTTTGGCGGCGTGGTACCAGAGATCGCCAGCCGGCAGCACCTGACGTCGATCATTCCGGTGATCGACCAGGCGCTCGCGGACGCTGGCACGAGTCTCACGGATCTCGATGCAATCGCCGTCACCCATGCGCCTGGGCTGGTGGGCGCCCTGCTGGTCGGGGTCGCAGCCGCAAAGGGCCTCTCGCTGTCGACGGGCGTTCCTCTGGTGGGGGTGCATCATATGGAGGGGCACCTTTTCGCCACCAGTCTCGAGCACCCTCAGGCGGCTCCACCATTCATCGCCCTGCTCGTCAGCGGTGGCCATACCATGCTGATCGACGTCACGGCGTGGGGTCGCTACCAACTGCTCGGAGCAACCAGAGACGACGCCGCCGGTGAAGCCTTCGACAAGGCCGCCAAACTGCTCGGACTGCCCTACCCGGGCGGCCGTCACCTCGAAGCGCTGGCCCATGATGGCGACCCAGCGCGCTTTCGGTTCACGCGCCCCATGTTGCGTCGCGATCAACACCTCGGCGACAGTGATTACTACGATGTGTCGTTCAGTGGGCTTAAGACTGCCGTGATGCTGGCGGTAAAATCATCCAGTGATCTGGAGGGCGATCGCCGCCACATCGCGAGAGGTTTTCAGGATTCGCTCACCGAGACGCTTGCCGAAAAGGTGGCACGGGCCATCCGTGCGACCGGGCGCACCAGGGTCGTACTCGGCGGCGGAGTGGCCTGCAACCGTGCGCTCGTCAGCGCGATCCAGGAACGGGTCGGTCGAGAGGTATCGGTGTTCGCGCCATCGCCGCGCATTGCGACCGATAACGCCGCGATGATCGCGCGGGCTGGCCTCTTCCATGCAGAGCACGGGCGGTGGGCCACGCTCGACCTGGCGACGACCTCGAGTGCCACGATCCCGGGAATGATCACTGCTTGAATCTGGTCTGCCGGATAGCCCGCAGCAGCATCGCCCAACATGTTTCTGGTCATGTCCCTCACGCCGATCCTCCTTTCAGCCGTGCGTCAGACGCCCGCTCATGCCATCGCGGCGTGGGTGATCTGGGCTGTCGTGTCGGCCTGCGCCGGCATTGAGGTCGCGGCACAGGCAGCCCCGCGACAGGTTCGGGTCGAAGTCCGCGATCGTGACGGCCATGCGCTGGCTGGGGCACGAATCGAATTCCTGCCCCGCTCTGATACGGCCTCCACCGATTCCGCCGGGGTCGCGACCACGACGATCGAAGCCGACAGCACGATGACGATTTCCGTGCGGAAGATCGGGTTTGAACCTCGCGCGGCTCGCTTCCCGATTGGCGCGGCGCCGTCGTTTGTCGTCCGCGTCACCCTCGGTCAGCTTGGCACGCGACTGCCGGAAGTATCCGTGACGGCGGAGTATCCGGGCGAACCGTGGCGCCGCGCGTATGAGGATCGCCGTCGGCGGTCGAGTGGATCGTTCCGGGACCGGAGCTACTTCGCCGGGCGGCAGCCGCCAATGATTCTGGATGAGTGGTTCTTCGGGATCCCCGGCGCACAGATGACCTCCCGCGGGCTGCGAGTGAATCGGTGCCCGCGACTGGGTGTCTGGATCGATGGAATGCACGTCACGGCACCTGGCCTGTCATCGAGCCTGGCACTGATGCAGCTGACCGCAACCGACATCGCGGCGATCGAACTGTTCCGCATGGCACAGCAACAGTCGCAGTACAGCGACCCTGCGCTCGAGGATTGTTCCCTGCTGGTCTGGACGCGCAACCGATAGGGCTGCGTCAGCCGATTCCCTCCACGGATCTCCAATGCTCCGCTCGACACGCAGCGCCATGCCATTCCTGATGTCATTCGTTCTGCTCAGCCTCGCCGGCCGCACCGCCGCGGCGCAAGACGTGGCGCCGGGGAAACAGCGCGTCTTTCGCATCGACGTGCGCGACAAGTCCGGACGGCCGGTACCCGATGCCCTGGTGACGTTCTTCCTGACCGGGGATTCCGTCCGCACTGATTCAACGGGCATTGCGTCCATCAGTGTCGTCGCCGACACGGCCGTCAACATCACCGTGCAGAAGATCGGGTTTGAACCGCGAAATGCACGGTTCAAGATCGGCGTTGCACCGGTCTTCCTGGTGAAGGTTGCCTTGGGTGAAGCCGGTCAGCGACTGGCCGAAGTCGAAGTGAAGGATTCGTACCCGGGCGAGCCGTGGCGCCCCGCGTTCGAGCAGCGGCGAAAGCGGGGCGGCGGTCAATTCCGGGAGATCGCGTTTTTCCCGGGCGGCGTGCCGTTCAGCATCAGCGACTGGTTCAACGGGCTGATCGGCGTCCGGACCGGCGGCGGCGGTGGGAACGAGATCAACATCTCACGGTGCAGGGCCCTTGGCGTGTGGATCGACGGACAACATGCGACCTCACCCGCGAGCGGGTTTCGCTCCGCGCTCAGCAGCGTACCGCCGCAGGACATCGCCGCGCTGGAACTCTACACGTCGAATACGCCGGCGCAGTACACCGGCCAGGGCGAGGACTGCTCTCTCTTGCTCTGGACACGCAGTCGCTGACGCCGCGGCCGGGAATCGCGCGCCGCACGTCATTGCGTACCGACCACCAGGCCTGCCGATCAGCGCTTCGAAGCGGTACCCGGTGCTGCCTGCTCGCAACCGCACCCTGAGTCGCAGCCAGCACTCGCAGGCGCCCGAGCCGCAGCGATCGCGCGCCATACCTTCCGCGCGATGAAGGCTGTCGCCGCGAGGACGATGGCACCGATGATCAACTGTTCAGTCATGCGTGCCTCCTATTGAAAACCGAGCAGACGTCCACCCTGATACACCGCCAGCGCCGCACCGTACGCCAGCCCGAGCATGTAACCAAACTGGATCGCGGCCCAGCGCCACCCGATCCGGCCACCACCTGCCTCGCGGACTGTGACGGCCACCGTACTGATGCACATCAAGGCGTAGACATAGAACACCATCAGCCCGAGCGCGACCAGCGGCGAGTACTGCAGTCCACCCGTTGACGGATTGACCTCCGAGCGCAGTCGCTGACGCAGGGCCACCGACGTTTCGTCCGCGTCACCGACACCGTAAATCGTTCCCATCGTGCTGACGAAGACTTCCCGCGCCGCAAAGCTGGCCGCGATCGACACGCCAATCTTCCAATCATAGCCGAGCGGACGCACCAGGGGCTCGATCACCTTGCCGATGTGGCCCAGCGCCGAATGCTCGAGCACCAGCTCATGGGCTTTCTCGGCAGAGACGTCGGGCGGCAGTTCCGTCTTTGGGTATGTCGCGAGCGCCCAGAGAATCACGCTGCAGCTGAGAATCACCGTGCCAGCGCGTCGCAGAAACATCTGCGCGCGATGCCAGACATTCAGCAGCAGCGTCCGGAGATTCGGCAACCGATAGGCCGGCATCTCGAGGATCATCGGCCGCACTGGACCGCGCAGCAGGGTGCTCTTGAAGAATGCTGCCACCACCAGCGCAGTCGTGGTCCCCAGCGCATACATCAACAGCATCGTCACGCCCTGAAGGCTGAACAGACCGCCGAGGACGGCCACCGGTGGAACGAAGGCACCGATCAGCAGCGTGTATACCGGCA
The DNA here is from genome assembly GCA_031423355.1 of Gemmatimonadaceae bacterium. Classification (GTDB taxonomy): domain Bacteria; phylum Gemmatimonadota; class Gemmatimonadetes; order Gemmatimonadales; family Gemmatimonadaceae; genus JACMLX01. Next base: position 19,644 of record JANPFJ010000028.1, read on the forward strand.
GCCGTGCCGAGCAGCTCATCAACGGAACGACCATGATCGTCGCCAATCGATCCTTGGGTTCCTCGATCGTTCGCGTTGCCATGATGGCCGGAACCGCGCATGCAAATCCGCTGATCATCGGAATGAAGCTCGTGCCGTGCAGCCCTACGCGTCGCATCAGGCGATCCATCAGGTATGCCGCCCGCGCCATGTAGCCGCTGTCTTCGAGCACACCAATGAACAGAAAGAGCATCGCGATCTGTGGCAGGAACACGAGCACGCTGCCCACGCCACCAATGACGCCGTCCACCAGCAGCCCGCGCAGGTCGCCTTCGGGGAGCAGCGATCCCACAGCGTCTCCGATCCGGGAGACCATCCACTCCACACCGGTCATGAGCGGTTGTGCCCAGGTGAAGATCGCCTGAAACACGAGTGCCATGACCGCCACGAACAGCACCGGCCCCCACACGCGGTGCAGCACGACCGCATCGATCCGGTCGCTGCTGGTTCTCGCACCGACGTTGTGATTGACGACCGTGCGTGAGACGACCCCGCCGCTCCAGCCGTATCGAAGCTCTGCTTCCAGGCTGCGCGGATTGGCCCCGGCCGCGGCAATGGCAATTCGCGCTTCATCCACCATCGGCGCCAGGACATCACGTGAGGCACCATACCACGACTCGAGTTTCGGCACGGCCAGCAACCGCAAGGCATCATGCGCCGCGAACGGCGCTCTCGCAGCACGCGCAGCCAGCAGCTCAGTCAGTGGGGCAAGCGCATCGCTGATCTCCGGGGCGAGCGAAAAGGGACGCACCGGCAGCGGCAGGTCCAGCACCGAGACCATGGCTTTCCGCAGCACATCGAGCCCTTCGCCTCGCGTCGCGATCGTCGGAATGACCGGCGCGCCCAGCTCATGGATCAACGCGATCGCATCGACTTCAACGCCGGCGTCCGCCGCCGCATCGATCTGATTCAATGCGATGATGGTCGGGAGCCCGAGCTCGAGCACCTGACTCACCAGATACAGATTGCGCTCGAGGTGCAGTGCATCGGCGACCACGACGACAACGTCCGGGATCGGCTCACCGCCAGTCCCGCGCAGCACGCCAAGCGCGATCTCCTCGTCGGGGCTCGCGGGCGACAGCGCGTAGCAGCCCGGCACGTCGACAATCGTCACCTGTTCGCCATTCGGACCGCGCATCGCGCCTTCGACGCGTTCCACCGTCACCCCGGCGAAGTTACCGACGCGCTGCCGCATCCCGGTCAGCGCGTTGAACAAGGTACTCTTGCCGGTATTCGGATTCCCGACCAGCGCCACACGAATCCGACGCTGACTCGCCTCGACGGGCACACCGGCACCGGAGTGGGGAGCGAAGGAGATGGACACCGATTTTCAGTGCGGTGTGAACCGCGCTGCGCTCAGCGCGTCGGAAGGACGGTGATGCCGGCGGTGATGGCGGGGCTCAGTGCCAGCCGCGAACCACGCACGTCCAACAGCATACACTGGCGTGCATCGACGACATTGATGCTCGCGCCTTCCATGAGTCCCAGTTCGCGCAGCCGACACGCCTCATTCTCGCCGCATCCCAGCGAGACGACGGTCGCGGACGCTCCCTTCAGGCAATCACCCAGACGGCACGCGGCCGGCGCCGGCGTGGCACCTGCAGAAAGCTGATCGACGACGGGGAGCGACAAGGAGCTCACGATTCGGTCTAGTTGAGAATGATTCTCATGAACACCTTAGAACAATAACGCGCACTTCCGGCCCCGGCCAGTGCAGCGCCCATCAATGCCGAACAATCTGCTTTGGATTCTCCACCCTGCTCAATCTACAGCGGACTCGAGCACGACGACAGCTGCCGACACATGGTCGGAGTGAGTCAGCGTCACGTGTATCACAGAGACGCCCAACTCAGCGGCACGTTTCGCGGCGGCGCCGTGGAAACGGAGCGTCGGACGCCCGTCGAGGGGGGAGTTCGCCACCTCGATCTCCCGCCAGTGGATCTGCCGAGCCTCCGCCGTGCCGGCCAGCGCCTTGAATGCCGCCTCTTTCGCGGCGAACCGGGCGGCAAAATGTCGAGCTGGCTCTCCGCGACTGTCGCAGTAGCGTCGCTCGCCCTCAGTGAAGAGCCGCTGTCGGGCTCGCTCAGGGTGCCGGCCCAGCATCCTGGCGATCCGGTCGATATCGGCGAGATCCATTCCAATGCCCCGGATCACGTGTCCGCCCCCGGCCGGCGCAGTACGCGTCGCCACAGCGCACCCTGCGAGCCTCTCGAGTCACAGAGTGCCGGGATGGTCGCGGTCCAGACGTCGTCGGCCGCCCGGAACGCACGCTGCACGGTCGCGGTCCAGCGGCGCCAGGTCTCGAACCGACGATCATCCCGCTCCTGACGCAGTCGCAGCGCCGCATGCTCGAGCTGTCGCAGCGCATGCGAGTAGGGCGCGGCCAGCTCCTCCAGTTCTGCGACCAGTGCACGGCGATCAGCTGCGTCGGCGAAGCGGGCAGCGGCCCAGCCCTCGCGGGTCACCTGCGCATGGCGTACGAGCCGGGCGGCGTCGAAGGCGCGCCGCTGTGTCTCGACCGTCCGGCTTTCTTCCGCCAGACGTCGTCCTGTCAGGAGAGCGTCGAACCACTGGTCGTGATCTGACCCGGGTGAACTCCGCTCCGACCCAAAACCCCGCAATGACAGTGTCTGCGCCGGGAAGACGCAGACTGCCGCCTCGAGCCGGTGTCGGAGGCCGTCGAGATGCGATGAGTCGGAGAGCCGCAGCGCACCGCCCGACTTCACCGAGAGAGTGAGCACGCCGTCCTGCAGCGTCGCTCCAAGCAGATCGTTCACCGGCAGCTCGATCACGGTCGGCTGGGCGGTGTTGTACGCGATCCGGAGGGCGCTGTCGTCCAGCTGCACCGCGGCATCGTCGTCGAGCGGCCGGTCATGCCAGACACCGCGAAGGCGTGCCGACAGCACTCCGTCTCCCGCCAGCATCAGGCGGCGCGCTCGACGGCGACGCTCATGATGGCAGTCACGACCGCATCGGTATCCAGCAGATTTTCGAAGACGGCAAGAGGGTCATGCAGCCGCAACTCGGCCGCGCTGAACCGCCCGGTCTCGACCCCGATCGCGCGGGCCCCGATCTCCCGACCGCAGGTCAGATCGTGCGGTGTATCGCCGATGATCACGATCTGCGCACCGGCGAGCTCGCGGCCCAGCCGTGCGGCCGCGCGCGCCTGGGCAATTGCCGGCAACGCCGGTCGGACCGGCGCATCCGAGCCGTAGGCACCAACGACGAACCGCTCGAATGCGATGTTGACCGCTCGCAGCTTCAGCGCTGCCCCCGCCTCGATGTTGCCCGTGAGCAGTCCGAGCATCACGTCTGCACGCGCCTCCAGCGCGTCGAGCAGCGCGTGTACCCCGGGGAGAAGCTCCACCGTCTCCGGCGCGGCGGCGATGTCGGCCTCGAGGTAGTGATAGTACCGGTCGATCGCGTCCGTCATGCGCGAGTGAATGACCGTCTCCTCGATGCCCGCCAGGGTGCCGAGTTCGCGCACGATCTGCGGGTCGGTTTTGCCGTCAAACGGGTGCAGTTCTGGTCCCGTGGCACCATAGACCTCTACCATCGCCTGATGCACGCTCCGGCGACCCGCGCCATGCGCGAGGAGCATCGTTCCATCGATATCGAACAGCACGAGGACTGTCATGCCGTGCGTCGAGCGAGGAGCAGACCGCCGGTGATGCAGAGAAAGCCCATGAGTTGCCAGATGGTGGGACGGTCATTCTGGAATTGCCACGCCACCAGAATCGCGACGAACGGTTGCAGGTTGGCGTAGAGCGACGTGCGTGTCGCACCGAGCTGCTTCAGCCCGTAGTAGTAAATGACGTAGGCGATGACAATGGCTCCCAGACCGGCGTAGGCCATCGCGGCCCAGGTGCGCCACGACAGGGCGCTCCACTGCGTCGCGACCATGTCACCGCCGGTCACCACCAGCAGCGGCACCAGCCCGCCGAGCAGTGTGATGAATGTGAGCTGCAGACCATTCACGCGCTGCGTGAGCGGGCGCAGGAGCGTGGCATACGTCGCCCAGGTGATCACGGCCAGGCCCAGATACAGGCTGCCGATCCAGGTACCGCCGTGGCCGGGTGTGACGTTGTCGCCAAGCATGACCATCGACACACCGAGTACCGACATCGCGACGCCCGCGACGAGATACCGGCTCATCTTCTCGGTCTTGGTGGCCCAGCCGAGCAACGCGAGTGCCGCCGGCGATGCCGCGAGAATCAGCGAGGCCGATCCCCCTCGGGCGCGCGAGAGTCCCATGACGAAGAAGTACTGATAGATGCCGTTGCCGATGATCCCGTACCCGAGCAGGCGCAACGTGTCACTGCGCGATGGCCATGGCTCGCGTACCACAAGGACGGTGAGCACCATCATCACGGAGGCGCCGAGCGCCATGCGCGACGTGTTGAACGCGAGACCGGGCATGTGTGCCGTCCCGTACTGCACCGCGAAGAAGTTCGCGCCCCAGAGCGCCGCCATCAGCAGCAACAGCATGTCGATCGTGCCAAAGCCAGGCTGGGCCGGTGGCGCGACGACTTCGAGCGGTGGTGCGGCGGCGGCCGGCACGGCGGTGGATGACATCAGGAGCAATCTAGCCCGGCCGGGAACGCCTTCCGCAGTCCGCGGGCGTCAGGTACCATGCATTCATGCATGTACAATTCGCACTGTTCGCCGACGCTGCCAACGTCTCTCAGGAAGGCAAGCTGAATATCCTCGGCGTCTTCGACGCCCTGCACGTCGGGCAGCTCCCGTCGGTGCACCCGCGCGCGACCTTTGTGGTCCGCCTCAAGGCGGTGGCCGAAGACGAGGGGCCGCACGGGGTGAGTCTCGAGTGGGTCAATCCGCTGGGCGACATGCTCTGGTCCTCGCGCGGCGAACTGGTGGTTGGTCCACCGCCAGAAGGGGCCGACGGCATCGATGTCCCCCTGCTGGCCGTGGTCGACCTCCCGCTGGATCAGTCGGGGGTCTTCACGATGATCGTCGCGGTCGACGACTCGGAGGCATCGCGCACGGCGCTGCACGTGAACCAGGTACTGGACACGGTCCTGCCGCTCGCGCCCGCGGCACCAGCCGGGCTGCTTTCCTAGACGACGCGTCCCTAGACGACGCGTCGCGCCGTCACGAAACGCGCGCTGAGCGACGCGACGTAGCCATCATCGACATCTCCAAGCCACTCCAGCGCAAAGCCGCCCCGGCCGATCGCGATGTGGGCCAGCCGATCACCTGCCAGCCCCACGCCAACATGCGTGATCCGCTGGTCGGGCCGATCGGAAAAGAAGAGCAGATCGGCAGGCTGCAGCTCGCGCCGTGAAACCAGTGTGCCGCGCAGCGCTTGCTGGTGCGCATCCCGCGGCAGCAGCACCCCATGGATCCCGAAGATGGTCTGCACAAAGCCGCTGCAATCGGCGCCCCACGGCGTGATGCCCCCCCACTGATACGACGTGCCTTCGAACCACTCGACGGCCGACTGCGCGATGGCATCCGGCGCGGTGGCGAAGTGTTCCTCCATCTGATTCAACGGGATGGTCTCGCCATCGACGATCTCTTCGTCCAGATCGAGCCACGCGCCGAGTGGCAGTGCACGCAGCCCATGCCGCTCGCTCCGCGCGATGACACCCAGCGACACACGCGGCACGTACGTCAGCGCGAAATCAGCCGACGTGGTCGCAATCACCGGCGCTTCATCCACCAGGCGCATGAAGTACCCGTCGTGCATCCAGCCCTCGTAGTCATCCATGCTGCGGATCCGGTGCCAGTGATCGTCACGCGACTCCAGCACGTAGACCGGATGGCCTGCCAGTCGCTGGGAAACCTGTGCGGACGACACCCGTGGCTCCGCGAACATCGGTGCAATGGCGCTGCGCACGAAGGCGTGCCCGATGATGGAACTGGTCATCGGTGCTTTGCCCGCGTCCCGGGAGGCGTCGTGTCGGTCATTGCGCGGTCTCGTCACCGAGGAGTTTCAACTTGCTGATGAGTGTCATGCGACTGATTCCGACGCTCCGGGCCGCGTGCGTCTTGTTACCCTTGAACAACGCAACGGCGCGTACCAGGTGCCACCCTTCAACCGCCGACAGCGGCGCGTCGGCGCCGGGCACGGTGGCATCGCCGGCGTGCAGCGACAGGTGCACGATCCCAATCGCAGGCGCGCCGCGCGCTCGCAGTTGCGCCAGCGCGAGCGTTGCCTCCAGCTCACGGAGGTTGTCGGGCCAGGTGTGTTGCCGCAGGCGCACCGCCGCGGCCGGCTCGAGTACGAGCGGCAGATCGAGGTCTGCGTCAGCGGTCTGGTGGAGCACGGCGGTCGCCAGCGCCAGCAGATCGTCCGCTTCCCGGTCGGCGAGTGCCGGCAGCAGCATCGGCCAGGCATGCAGGCGGTAATAGAGTGACTCCACAAACTGCCCGGCGGTGACGCGCGCAACGATGTCTCCCGTGGTCGTCGCCATCAATCGCGCAATGCGTCCCCGATCAGTCGTGCGTTGATCGAGCAGGCTTTGACCGGCCGTCGAGAGCTGGTCGACGTGCCGGACGAGCACCGTCGAGCCTGCAGGCGCGTCATCAAGCAGGCGCCGCAGCGTCGCATCGGTGGCACTCCGCGCATCGAGCATCAGCCACGGTTGCGCCGCCAGCGACGAGGCGCGCTGAATCTTCTCGGCCAGGAACTGCTTGCCGAGTCCGCGTGCACCGACCAGCAGCACCGGACGCGTCACATCTCGGCGGAGTTCCTCCGCACGGGCGGCCAGTGCGCGCATGGTGACGCTCGGTCCTGCCAGCGGCAGCGGTGTATCGAGCGTCACGCCGTCAGTACTCCCACTTGCGCGTAATGTCGAGCCCGAACTGTTGCGGCGTCGGCACGAAGTTGCGGGCGTTCACATTGTTGTTGCACTGCAGCACGTTGGTCGGCGGCTCGAGACCGACTGACGCGGAAATCCATTGACTGAAACGGTACTCGAGCTTGGCGCCGATCGAGTTCACCAGCGGCTGGCTGGTGCTGATCTGGCTCGTGCCGAAGAGCTGACAGAGCCCGACCGTGGCCCGCACAAAGGTTCGGTTGCCAAGTTGCACCCCGCCGCCGAGCCGTGTGCTGGCGAGGACCGACGAAGCGCCGAACTGCTGCCCGCTGACGCCGCCGGCGGTCTCGATCTGGAACTGGTCAACGCCCAGCGCACGCGCCACCCGATCGCCGAAGTAGCTGCCGAGCGTGGGCAGGAGCACGCTGGCGGTCTGCGACGAGTACTGATCGGCGGCAGTCGTCACCGCGAAACTGGGGCGGCCGGTGAAGAGGTAGCTGATGGCATCGGACTCCGTGAGTGTGAGCGTCGGGTCGGAGCTGCCCAGCTTGAGCGTCGGCGCCACCAGCGTGCCACCGATCGTGATCCGGACTGGAATGTCCCGATCCTGCCGCGTGTATTGCCGTACGACGTTGACGGCCTGAATATCGAGGGTCGGATTCAGTTCTGGCTCGCCGAAGAACTTGAGCGTCCCGCGCTCCAGCTCGAATGTGCGTTGCACGGCGCCGAAACCGAGATTCAGCCGGTAGGTGCCCCGCTCGGCGAGCAGCGTGCCATCGAGCGCAAGCTGCACGCGGGTGGAGTCCTGCCGGCCGCGTCCGAGCGTCACGCCCACGTCGCCGGCCAGCTTGATGTTCGCCTCGGCGGAGCGCAACCAGACGTCGTTGCCCATGTAGAGCCGCACATCACGCACTTGCAGGTTCTTCAGTAGCGGCGACGGTGCCGCCAGCAGCGAGCGGCCCTGTGACGTCGTCGTATCGATCAGCGTGTAGAACTCAGGGTCATCGATCGAAACGAGATTCTTCGCCACGCCGAGTTCGGGAATGGTGATATTACCGGTCGGAATCGTGACGCTGCCCGTCAGTACCGAGGCGCGCTGCGAGCCACGGATCTTCAGCCCCGCGGCATCGGTCGACACCTGCAACGTCGCGATGCGTGGGCGATCGAGAATGCGGAGGTTCGTCGCCTGAATCGCGAGGTCGAACGAGGGATCGTCGAGCTCGGCAAAGCCGATGCGGCCACTCAGGATTGCCGAGCCGCCACGGGAACCGGCCCCGCTCACGGTCAGGCGCCGGAGGGTGAGGCTGTCGCCACTGAAACGCAGTTCGCCGTCCATGCCGACCAGTCGCACACCAAGTGGCGTGATGAAGCTGGCGCCATTCACCATCGAGATGGTGCCGTCCATGCGTGGCTCGCGGACGCTGCCACGCAGCTGCAGTTCGCCGGTGAGCGTGCCACTCGCGTCGGAGATGGCTGCCGTGGTCGCCTCGAAGAGTGCCAGCGGCGTATTACGCAGCGCCAGCGAACCGGAAAGCGGACCCTCGCGCTTCAGGACCGGGAATCCATTGAACGTGGCCGTGACTGGCAAGGCGAGCTTGGCCGAGAGCAGCGTGGTGGCGCGGTTCCGCTCACTCAACGCGATGTCGGTGCGGAACGTGCTGTCGGCATACGTGCCGTCGATCGTCGCGTCACCGATCGCCGTCGATCCAACCCGGACGCCGTTGGCGCGCGCAGTGAGAACGGCGGTGGGGAGATCCCGCGTGCCGCTGACCTGCAGGCGCGCATCGAGCATGCCGGTAAAGGTGCGCTCGCGGCGCGTGAGCCAGGCGATGTCCCGCAACGGGACTTGTCCCGCGTCCATCACGATGGCGATACTGTCGCGCTGGGGTACCCGTGCGAACAATCGCATGCGCGCAACGCCGGTATCACCGAGCACGAGCGAGTCGAGATTCGTCACTCCTGCCGACTGCACGATGGTACTCGGGTGCAGCAGCGACCATCGCGTACGTGTCCCGGAGGCAACCAGCGAACCAATGGTGGCGACCAGCGAATCACCGGCACCTCGCAGCTGAACGGCCATTCCGAGCTGCACACCACTGTCGGCGCGCGCATCCAGCGAAATCGACCCATCGCGTGCTGAGGTGAAGCGTCCGGTTGATGACACGGTATTGAATCGTACCGCACCGGCCATCACGCTGTCCGCCTCAAGGACGATGGTGCCGCTTGGCGCCCCGCGAACCCAGAATCCCGTCGCCGTGACGTCGGCAACGGACGCGCGCAGCGTACCGCGCAGCAGGTCACGTCCCGACAGCGTCGTCCGTACTGAAAGTGAATCGAGGTGGCCCGCCACCCTCCCGCGAAACGACAGCGTCCCGCCGAGGGAGTCTGGTGCATCGACGGGGGCCTGGCTGAGCCACGGCCGCAGTCCGCCCAGCGAGTCAGCCGTGACGCGGAACAGCAGCGAGTCGGTCCGATCCGGCCGCAGACCGATGCCACCATTGGCGGCGAGGGTCAGCGAGGATGACAGGATGCTCAGCGAGTCCACGATCGCAATGCCATCGCGAAACGTGAACCGGCCCGTCCCCTCGTCAATTCGCAAGGCGTCAGCACGAGATCGACCGAGTGCGAGCGCGATGCGACCGTCGAGGTTGGCCAGTGAGTCGCCTCGCATGTCAACATCGGCGCGGCCATTCAGCGTCGTGACGGGCATGGCTGACCGATCAAGTGCTGTGCGCAGGTCGAGGCGATCGAACGACATCTGGCCCTTCAGCGAGTATCCAGCCGGCTCGATATCAACGATACCGCTCCCGCTGACACTTCCAGCAGCCCCGGTCAACTGCCCCGTCACTTCCAGCGCGGCGATCGTGCCCTTCACCGTGATCGGCCCGGTCATGCTCCCCCGCAGCGGCATCATCGCGTAGGAGTTACCCAGCATCGTCAGCGACAATGGATCGGCAATCAGCTGCATGTCGTAGCGCACGTACGCCGGCTCCACGCTCACGCGGCCGCCACCAGTCACATGCGAGAGCGGCGCGCCGGTGCCGTCGTCATGCCAGACGTCCATGTCGCGCACTCGCGCGTCGTACCAGAGTGAATCGAGCATCGCCGTGCCGCGGACGAAGCCGTTCACCTGGGCGAACTCGGGATTCAGAAAACGCGGCGTGCGAAGGTCGCCGCGTTCCATGTCGAGAAGGAAGCCACGGAAACGGGTGAAGGCGGGGTACAGAATATCCACCTGCCCCCGGCCGCGACCGGCACTGGTGGCACCAGGCACATTCGCATCGCGGAAGGTGAACCGGATGTCGTCGACGTCGAACCGATGCAGCGGACCACCGCGTGCCTTGACGGTGCCGGTGAATTGGCCGCGCCATGGATAGGGAAACGGAATGCCGTTGAACTGCCGGAGCAATGCGAAATCGAGCGGGTCCGCGCGCATCTCGACCTCCGTCAGCGTCACGACGGGCCCACCCACACCCCAGGTCATCCGGCCGCGCAGCCGCGAATCAAGGCTGCGGGCGTCCATGTTGGTGATCGCGTACCGCAACACATTCAGGTTCGCGGGATCGTTGCGAATCACCAGATCCATCGAGCCACCGCCCTGCGGCGGAAAGGTCTCCGTCAGCCAGGCGATATCCTTCATCGCGACTTTCTCGCCCTTGACAGCAATGTCGTAGCGGACGGGCAGGTCACTGCCCCACGTGATCTTGCCCACTGCCGTGCCCACTGACCCAGGCAGCTGGAAGTGCGGGATCTGCAGCCAGATGGAATCACCCTGCCACCGGAAGTCGCCGCGTAGCCGGTCAAAGCGGAACGGCGGATCGAACTCCGACATGCCGAGGTCCGTCACGCGAAAGAGCCGGCCGGCCGTGTCGGGATGCGCCATGCGCACATGTGACAGGTCCACGTGGCCCTCCTCCCATCGCCAGGTGCGCACCAGCCCACGCGGACTGCGCCGGATCTGCGCATTCGTGCGCGCCAGATTGAATGCGATCGAGCTGTCGCGCCGCGCGCCTTTCAGCGAGTCGGCGGGATTCCACGGCATCGTCAGGAGAAAGCGGCCACGTGTCAGCGACACCGAGTCGAGCACGATGAAATCACCGAAGCTGCCTTTGGTCCGCGGCGCCGCCGGCCCCTTCCCACGCGGGAAAATGTGCTTGTAGTTCCAGTCGCCATCCTTGTACTTGATGATCTGGATCAGGACGTTGTCGGTGATCAGCCGCTGAATGAGGATCCGGCGATCGAGGAAGTCTCTCGGATCCCAGCGCATGGTGGTCTTGCCCGCCGACACCATCACCACGCCGGCACTGTCGGCGATCTCGATGGAGTCGATGGTGATGCCGGTCAGCATCGGGCCGCTGATCCGGCCCAGGTGCAGGCGTCCCTTCACCACCGGCGCGATCTGCTGCGTGGCCAGCCGCTGCACCCACCCACGACCGAGATCGGTGCTGGTGAGCACCACCACCGATCCCACAGCGGCGAGGGCCATGAGCAGCACGGTGATCAGGCCCGCGGCCAGTACCAGGCGTCGGCGGCGAATCATCGGGTCAGAACGCCTGCCCGATCGCGAAGAAGAAGGTGAACGGCCCGAGCGCGCCGCGGTTGCGCCGCGGCGAGTACGAGCCGAGGCAGCTGTCGTAGGGCGCCTGCACGATGCGCTTGGCAGGCACGCCGTCGATTGTCTCCGTGATTTCTTCGGCCACGATGTTGTTGCCCGGGCTCACACAGAGCAACGCCTGCGAGCGATCCGCGCGGCGCAACTCGTTGAAGTACGCGGCGCCCGCGCGCTGGGGATAGTCGTTGTAACCGAAATCAAGGCGGATGACCCCGATCGGCGAGAAGATGCGAGCACCGATGCCTGGCGTCGTGCGCAGCGCACTGTTGCGCAGGCTGGCATCGCTGCCGCCGCGGCTCCAGACCTGGCCAAAGTCGGCGAAGAATGTCCACTGCAGCAGTGTCGGCAGAAACGGGCTGCGCACACGCAGCTCGACGTTGCCGACGGCCACCGTGTTACCGCCAACCGGCACGATGCGGAACGGCTGCACCGCCGGATTCACTTCATACGCAAACGTCCCATCGCCATTCGGTCGGCGAATGAACGGCTGCGTCGTGGAATCCGGGCTGACGACATACGCCACTGGGCCGAGTTCATTCTGCCGGAATCCGCGCACCGTCGTGGGGCCGCCGGCGTAGAGGCGTTCCTGCGGCGGGACGAGCCGGTCGCTGCTGCCGAAGACCGCCCCGAGCTGCATGCGAACCGCGAGTGTGGTGCCCAGCCCCAGTGACCAGAAACGGCTGGCATCGAGAACGGCGCTGGTGAACTTGAACGCCGAATCCGAGAGTGTGAATTGCGACGCGTGGCGAATCGCCAGTCGCGTGGAACTGCCATGGCGTGGATTGATCGGATCGTCGGTCCGGTCGCGCGTGAAGTTCGCCCCGATCACCGCCAGCGGCCGTGTGGTCTCGAAAACACGATAGTCGGCAGGCGCGCAGCGATTGAGCACGGAACAGAACAACGCGGGCTGCGCTTCCGTGCGACCAAAACTCAGGTCGTACGCCAGCGTCACCGGCAGTCGCTGCGCCGCACGCAGTGTCACGCTGGCGATCGCGCCGATGTCCGTGGTGCGCCGATATGCCTGAAACTCACCGCGTACTTCCCGATACAGTGTCAGCTCCGGGATGCGCAGACCGCCCGGGCCGACGGGCGGCCGCAGTGTGGCACCAACGTAGTAGTTGAGCTTATCGCTGTATGGGTCCCTGCCGTTGGCGACCGCGCCGCAGAGCGCGTCGCCGCCTTCGAAGTCCACCGGGCGGCCGATGCCGATCTTGCTCATCCGACCCGTCAGTTCCAGCCGTCGTGCGCGACCAAGAAGGTTGCGATCGGTGTACTGAAATTGCGTCCGGAAACAGTCGAGCGTGCCGAAGCCCGCGCTCAACGTGCGACTGTGCATGAAGCGTTCGACGACGTTCACCATCACGTCAACACGGGCGGTGTCGGCGGTCGACGACAGTGAATCGGACAGCCGCGGCTCGATCCGTACCTGCTGATAGGCGTCGGTCTGGTACAGCGCCCGCGTCGCGCGTTCCACATCGCCCTGTTCGTAGCGCTGACCGGCGCGCAGCCCGACCAGCTGCTTCACCACCGGCGCCGCGATCTCCTGCGCACGTCCGTCGCGCGGGACGGCCTGCACGATGACGTCGCGGATCATGACCATCGGTCCGGGGCGCACCGAAAACTCGACCACCGCCGTGCGTCGTGTGCTGTCGGCATCGGGCCCGCGCATCACGTCGGTCGCCAGCAGGACCTGTGCGAAGGGGAAACCGACATCTGCCAGTCGTCGCCGCAGCGTGTCGCGCGTCTGCTCGAGCCGGTATTGGTCGAACGGGGCGCCGCGCGCGCTGGGCAGGTTCCGCACCAGTCGCTCGGGATCTGACACCTTTTCGGTTCCAACGACCCGCAGACTGTCGATGGTGGTGGCACGCCCTTCCCGGATCACGAAGCGGAGATCCATCACGCGCGGAGCTCGCTGCACGACCGTGTCCACCGCCACGTCCGGGAAGCCGCGGCGGCGATAGTAGATCACCAGCCGCGCACGATCGATCGCCACCAGGCCTGGATTCCCGCACCGTCGTACGCCGAACACGCCACCGATGAGCGCCACGCGGCTCGACACGTCCGATGCCGTCAAGGCGATGACTGCCGCAAGCTGACTGTTGCTGAAGGCGCGATTGCCGGAGAAGACCAGCGAGCGGACTTCGAGCTCAGCCGGATCGCACGCCTCGCGCTGCGCCTGCAGCGCCATCGGGAGCGCGCCGAATCCGAGACACACCGCGACCAGGCGCAGGCACCGCGACAACGGGCGCGCCTCAGTCCAGAGCCAGTGGGAAACGAATGACGATTGACGTGGCAGTGTGCAGACCGAGGGAACGAATGACGGTGCCGCGCGGCTGCGCGCGACGAAAACGGTTGGCACCCCGTAAGAACGCGACGTAAGTTCACGCTCATGCGCCCCGGTGTCAACGACGTACGCGCTTTCCTGACAACGGTTTAGCTCACGTTTGCGCGGCCACGTCCGGCGGCCCGCCGTTCCCTCGATCCCTCCCGCGATGCGTCGCTCCCGCGCCCTCTCACATGCCGCCGCCGCACTGACCCTGCTCGTCGCCTGCGCTGGTGGCGAGAGTGCGCCGCAGCGGAACACGATTGTCGACAGCAGGGACACGTACGACCCACGGTCATTCGACCCGGCCCTCTCAACCGACGTCCCCACCGGCCGCGCGGTCGGATACGTGTTTGAAGGACTCACACGTTTCTCCCCCGAGGCGCAGGTGGAGCCGGCGCTGGCGTCGTCCTGGACGGTGTCTGACGATGGCCTCATCTGGCGATTCACACTGCGACGGAACGTGAAGTTCCATGACGGGACACCGTTCACCGCGCAGCAGGTGGTCGCCAGCTTCACCCGTGTGCTCGATCCGGCCACGCGCGGTGGGCGTGGCTGGCCACTCTTCCCGATCGCCGGCGCGAAGGACTTTGCCGCCGGCAAAGCCCCCGCGCTGCGTGGCTTGCGGATCGAGAACGACAGCACGATCGAGATCACCCTCACCGAACCGTTCGCGATCTTCCCCAAACTGCTGGCGATGCCGGTGGCGTCCATCGTGCCCAGCACGGTCGGTGCCGATTTCGGCGAGCGACCGATTGGCACCGGCCCGTGGAAGCTGGCCGACTGGCGCCATGACGACTTCGTGCGCTTCGTCCGCAACGACCAATACTGGGGTACCAAGCCGCTCGGCGACACGCTGATCGCCCGGATCATCCCCGACCCCAGCACCGCGGTGGCCGAGTTCGAATCCGGCAACGTGGACCTGCTCTACATCCCGGAAGCCGAGACGCGCGTGTGGGAGCAGACGGAAGAGAAGAAGGCGCTGCTGCAGGCGGCCCCGGTGCTGCGCCTCTGGTACGTGGCGATCAACACGACGCGCGGGCCCCTGACCGATGTCCGTGTGCGGCGTGCGATCAATCACGCCATCGACACCAAGGCGATCCTGACGCAACTGCTGGGCGGCCGCGGGCGACTCGCGGCGGGCGTCATTCCACCGGCGCTCGACGGCGCCGATACCACCCGGGCACCGTACGCGCATGATGCGGCGCGGGCCAGGCAGCTCCTCGCCGAGGCCGGATTCCCCAACGGGATCACGGTCAGGCTCTGGTGCTCGCAGGATGCCACGCAGTCGCGGGTCGCACAGGCCATTCAGGGCTATCTGAAGGAAGCCGGCATCACCGCGGAACTGGTACAGCGCGAGAGTGCCAGCATGCGCGAGGCTGCCCGCAAGGGCGAGGCGGATCTGGTCCTCAAAGACTGGTACGCCGACTACCCGGATGCCGAAAACTTCCTGTATCCGCTGCTGCACTCGGCAAACGCCGGTGTCGGCGGGAACGTCAGCTTCTTCAGGAATGCCGGGTTTGATTCGGTGGTGACGGCCTCCCGCCGCGAGACAGATGTCACGACGCGCACCGCACTGTACGCCCGCGCTGACAGCATCGCGTTCGCCCAGGCGCCAATGGTCTTCCTGCTGTTCTACAATGAGCTGTATGCAGTCCAGCCGTGGCTGAAGAACTGGACCGCACCCACCATCTTCAACGGCCAACGCATGATCGGCGCACGCATCGATCGCAGCGTCCCGTGACCTTTCTTGCCCGTCGCCTGCTGCTGGCGATTCCAACGCTGGGCGGCGTGTTGATCGCGGTATTCCTGTTGCTCTACGTCGCCCCCGGCGACCCGGTGCAGCAGATGGTCGGCGAGCGGGCAGACAGCGTCACGATCGCGCGCCTCCGCGCCGAGCTGAAGCTCGACGAGCCGCTCACCACCCAGTTCGTGTCGTACGCGGGCGGGGTGGTGCGCGGGGATCTCGGGCGCAGCTACATCACCGGCCGACCGATCATGCAGGATATCCGCGAACGCTTTCCCAAGACGGCACAACTGGCACTCGCCGCGATGACCATCGCGATCGTGCTCGGTGTCGGCATCGGCGTGCTGGCGGCCCTCAAGCCGGCCGGCACCTTCGATCGTGTGCTGATGGGCGCGACGTATCTCGGGATCAGCTTTCCCGTGTTCTGGGTGGGGCTGCTGCTGATCCTGCTGTTCGCGCTGACGCTCAAGTGGCTCCCGCCGAGTGGATACGGTGGTGGATTGGTGCTGATTCTGCCGGCACTCACGCTGGGGTCGCGGAGCATCGCCTATCTGGCCCGCGTCACGCGCACCAGCATGCTCGACGCGATGTCGAGCGATCACGTCAGAACCGCACGAGCGAAGGGGCTGTCGAATGGCGCGGTCGTGTTGCGCCATGGACTTCGGACGGCGTTGATTCCCGTGGTCACGGTGCTCGGGCTGGACGTCGGCAGCTACCTCACCGGGAGCATCCTGACCGAAACCGTGTTCGGGTGGCCCGGCCTCGGCCGGTACGTCGTGAACGCCATCTCGCGACGCGATCTTCCGGCGATCCAGGGGACGGTGCTCTTCCTGAGTGTGGTCTTCGTGCTGGTCAACCTGTTGACCGATCTGGCCTACAAGCGCAGCGACCCACGGGTGTCGTAGAGTTTTCTTCCGCCGGAGACAGCCAGGACATGAACG
This sequence comes from Gemmatimonadaceae bacterium, assembly GCA_031423355.1. Taxonomy (GTDB): domain Bacteria; phylum Gemmatimonadota; class Gemmatimonadetes; order Gemmatimonadales; family Gemmatimonadaceae; genus JACMLX01. Next base: position 36,088 of record JANPFJ010000028.1, read on the forward strand.
ATGATCTCACGGCGCTCAGTCGCGCACTCGGCGATCGCTACCTGATCGAACGGGAACTGGGGCGCGGCGGCATGGGCACGGTGTATCTCGCGCGCGATCGACGCCTCGACCGACCAGTGGCACTGAAGGTGTTGCCGCCGGAGTTCGCGGCGGAACATGATCTGCGCGAGCGGTTCCTGCGAGAGACGCGACTGGCCGCCGGCTTCTCGCACCCGAACATCGTGCCGGTCTTCGCCATCGAGGACGGCGACGATGTCCTCGCCTTTGCGATGGGGTATGTGGAAGGAGAGTCGCTCGGCGCGCGTGTCGAGCGCGATGGTCCGCTCAACCGTCGCGATGCGGTGCGCCTGCTGCAGGATGTCTCGTACGCCCTCGCCTACGCACACGGACGGGGAGTGGTCCATCGCGACATCAAGCCGGACAACATCATGATCGAGCGCGCCACCGGTCGTGCGCTGGTGATGGATTTCGGCATCGCGCGCGCCATCACGCCGGTCAGCAACCGGCCGGGACTGACGCGAGTCGGCGAAGTCGTGGGCACCCCGGAGTACATGAGTCCCGAGCAGGCATCGGGCGATGCCGTCGATGGTCGCTCCGACCTCTACTCATTGGGCCTGGTGGCCTGGTTTGCGATGACCGGGCGCGCGGCCATCACCGGCGAGAGCACACAACGCGTGCTGGTGAAGCAGCTCACCGAGGCCATTCCGCCACTGGCGTCGCTGCGCAGCGATCTGCCTTCGGCGCTCTGCGACGTGGTCGATCGATGCTGCGCCAAGGAGGCCGACGACCGTTTCGCGAATGCCGAAGCCGTGGTCGAAGCGCTCGACGCCACGCAACTCGCGACGCCGGAGGTGCCTGTCGCCATCCGACTGCTCGCACCGGAACTGAGCGGTGTCACCCTGCGCATCATCCTCGCGGTCTCGCTGCTGGCGTGGGGAGCGTATCGCATCGTCGTGCACTCAGCGGGCAACGTCATCTCCCTCGGCATCATCGTGACGGCGTCAGCCTGGATCGGCGGTGTGACCGTGGTGCAGGAGATCCGCCGGCTGCGCCGGTCGGGGTACACGCCGGATGAGCTGCAGCGTTTCCTGACACTGATCCAGGCGGAGCGCGATGAAGTCCGGGCCGGGCGCAGAACCGATGCCACTCTCGTGAAGCGACGGCGGCTGCGCGTGTACCTGGCGAGCGGCATCCTCGTCTGGCAGGGCAGCATGTTCTTTCTGCTGTTGCGCGAGGCGATCAGAGATGGTGACGCAAAGCTACAAAGCAGAGTGGCGCTCGTCTCCTTCTTCGGCGGCCTGCTTGCCATCGCACTCGCCGCGACGATTCTGCTCAGCAGTCCGTTTCGGCGATCGATCACCGAACGCCTGTTCAGCGCCGTGTGGCTGAGCGGCTTCGGGCATCGCCTGTTCAACGTCGCCGGCACTCGCACAGCGACGACGGCCGCCACAGGAGTCCGCAGTGCGGCGCCCTCGGCCACCGTCCAGCGCATCGCGCCTGCGGCACTCGCGGCGCTCGCCGACGACGTCCGTCAACTTCGCGCGCGCATCGAAGTACTGGAGTCGGAGCGGCGCTGACGCCCGCAACTGCATCAGCTACTGGAACTGCAACTGCCTTTGCGTCAAGCCGTTGCAGTTGCAGTGCCGTTGCTGTTCGCGCAGGACGCCAGGCTAGTCTGCGGTCTGCCCGAAGATTGCCAGATTCGACGAATGCCCCGGACTCACCTTCTTGTCCGGATAAATCCAGTGGACTGCTTGATTGACCGCCGTCGCCGCTTCGCCGAAGCCCACCGAAATCAGCTTCAGCTTGCCCGGGTACGTCGTGATGTCGCCCGCGGCGTAAATGCCTGCGCGGCCCGCTTCCATCTGCGACGTGACGATGATTTCGTCCTTCTCCAGCGTCAGCCCCCACTCGGCCAGCGCTCCCATGTCGCTGACGAAGCCGAGCATCGGCAAAATGACATCGACGTCGATCGGACGTGTCGACTTGTCCTTCGTCGCACGAATCACCGCACCCGTCACCACCGCGCCATCGGCCGAGACGATGTCGTGAATCTCGTGGAAGGTGAGTACGTCGGTCTTGTCCCCGCGCGCCGCCGCGGCCTGCACGTCGTCCACCGTCGCCTGGTGCGCCCGGAAGCGATCACTGCGATGAATCAGTGTGACGTGGGCCGCCCGCGGTCGCAGCTGCTGCGCCCAGTCGAACGCGCTGTCTCCGCCTCCAACGATCAGCACCCGCTTGTTGGTGTAGCGCGCCGGATCGAGCACGACATCGTCGATGCCCTTTCCATACCAGGGATGCGTGGCAGTCTGTGGCAGCTTCCGCGGCGAGAATGCCCCGATCCCACCGGCGATCACCACCGCCCGCGTCGGAAAGTCGCCATCGCTGGTGCGCACCACGAAATGGCCATCCACCTCGTCCAGACCAGTCACCGTCCGGTTCAGATGCAGCGGGTTCCCGAACTGCGCCGCCTGATCGCTCAGCCCGGCCACCAGATCCTTCGACAGCACCCGCGGGAATCCGGCCACGTCGAAGATCAGTTTTTCGGGATACAACGCTGCCAGCTGCCCACCCACCTGCGGCAGCGCGTCGATCACCTGCGCCGAAACGCCGCGCATGCCGGCGTAGAACAACGCGTACAGCCCCGTCGGTCCCGCACCGATGATGGTGATGTCCTTCATGTCGTTGGTCATTGTCTGAGAAAACTCACCGATTTCGTCACGGACCGAAACCCCACTGAGCGCTCAACTGTTTTGTCCGCATGGTGAGTTCCGAGGCAGCGTGCGCCAACCAACGGGTTCACGCGTCATGCGGCCAGGGGGCCGAGGAGAGAGGTGGCGTCACGCGAGCAGCCGCCGCATACGCTCCGCTCGCGTCGGCCACGCCGCAGGCCGCTTCGTGACACCCACTTCGGCCTGACTCTGGCTGCCATGAACCGTCCCCACCCGTGGGGCGACGAACTGCCGTTGGTCGGTCGCCGATGACGGACGTGTCGCGAGGATACGCGCGGGTTCCCACACCACGAGGACCGTTGCTCGATACTGAAGTCCGGTCTCCGGTGCCGAGGCCAACGCCGGCAGCGGCTGTATCCGGCGACGTCCGACAGCGTCCGCGGCGGTCGCCGACGTCGAATGCGCGCCAGCGGACATCGTCAACAGGTACCACCCCTTGCCCAAGACGCCACGCGACCGACGGCGAGTCTGCCCGCTGCGGTACGGCGCCGGCATCAGCGCCCCCGGCGAGCGCGCTGGCGACCGAACCAGGGCAACGATTGCCCGCGCACGACGAAGGATGGAATCACCAGAATCCGCCTGGTATTCAGCCCGAGTGTCGACCGGTCGTAGTACACACCAATCTCCGGACCCATGCTCTTGTTGCGATCGCCGAACAGGTGCCCCACCGACAGGCCGATCACCGGATCATCGCTTCGGGCCGAGTTGGTGATGGGAAAAACCTGTATCGCCCTGACGGCACCGTACCACTGTCCAGCGGCGCTCCACTTGCTCGACGAGATCAACGTTGCCTCGAGCCCCGCGTGCTCGCCGGCATTCAACAGCCCACCGCCGAGCATGATCGACGTGCGTGCGCGGTTCTCGATGAATTTCGAACTGTCCGGAGCCGTCAGCTGTCGTTTCCATGTCAGCATGAATCCGCTGTAGGTCGCGATGCGGAAGCCGACATCGGTCCGGTCATCGACCCCGAAGCGAATATCGGTGTCGACGGATGGCCGTCGCGTCGATGCGCTGCTGTCGCTGTTGCTGAGCGTCCCCGGCACGAGGTTGAGACTCGAGCTGACCGAGCGTTCGCCCTGCGGCGTCGTGTCGGCCCCCTGGCCGACGGTGTAGGAGATACAGCCGGAGAACAGCAGCGGGACCAGACACGTGAGTCGCGTGGCAATGAAGACCCGCGCCAGCCGGAACACCCTGACGCGCACGCGAAGCTCCGCTGCGGCGCGGGGGAGGAACTGCTCGCTACTGGTGGGTCGATGCAGCGCATCGGACACGGATGGCTGTAACTCGGCAAAAGACATCGGGAGCGCCTCGGGGTGCGGGAGATGGAGAACTTTCCTCAGTCTCGTTCCGCCGCCGGTTTGGATCGATACGTCGTCTGACGTATGAGCCGCACGGGAATGACGCAGGGCCTGCTGTCGAGGGCGCCGGCTGGCCGCCATCGGCGACCGAAATAGCACCCCTGCCGCTCGGGACCAGTCGCTCGGCCCAGATGTCGCTACTTTCCCGGCATGTCTTTCAAGATCTACACCCGCACGGGTGACAAGGGCGACACCGGATTGTTCGGCGGTGGCCGCGTGGCCAAGGACGACATCCGCGTCGACGCGTATGGCGACGTGGACGAGCTGAACGCCGTCATCGGCATGGCGCGCGCCGTCGAACTCATGCCGCGTATCGATGAGGTGCTCGTGCCGGTACAGCGCGACCTCTTCGGCATCGGCGCGATTCTCGCCACCCCGAATCGCGAGAAGATGGCGGAACAGCTCGTCAAGGCGCGCATCGACGAGGAGCGGATCGAGCAGCTGGAGCGGGCCATCGACGCCGGTGATGCGGAACTCGATCCACTCACCGCGTTCATCGTGCCTGGCGGTACTCCGAAGGCCGCGGCGCTGCATGTCGCGCGCACGGTCTGTCGGCGCGCCGAGCGGCGCGTCGTCACGTTGCGGCACGATGCCGATGTGCCGGAACTGGTCGTCATCTATCTCAATCGACTCTCGGACCTGCTTTTCACCCTCGCGCGGGTTGCCAACAAGCGCGCAGGTGCCGGCGAAGTGACCTGGTAGGCCATCCGCCGTGACGATGGAGACGTGCCGCACGCTGGCCTATCCGATCCACATCGGCCACGGACTGCTGGCCGCGCTTCCCGCGCTGGTTCCGGAACTGGCGAACGCGCACCGGATCGCCGTCATCAGCGACGACGTCGTCGCCCCGCACTACGCCGGGCGCATTGCGGCGGCCCTCGGCGAGGATCGCAGCACACTGATTGCGATTCCTGCCGGTGAAGAGCACAAGACACGGGCAACCTGGGCTGCCATCACCGATGTATTGCTCGAAGCGCGGTTCGGCCGCGACAGTATCGTGATCGCGCTTGGCGGTGGTGTGGTCGGGGACCTCGCCGGCTTCGTGGCCGCGACCTTTCTGCGCGGCGTGCCGGTGGTGCAGGTGCCGACGTCGCTGCTGGCGATGGTCGACGCATCCGTCGGTGGCAAGACCGGCGTCGACACCCCGTTCGGCAAGAATCTGGTGGGCGCGTTCCACCCTCCGCTGGCGGTCGTGTCCGACCTCGACACACTCGAAACGCTGCCGGTCATCGAGCGGATCAACGGCCTCGCCGAGGCGCTGAAGCATGGCGTGATCTGCGACGCAGCGTACTTCGGGATCGTGGCGTCGACCGACATCGCGACGGCCGATTGGCAGCCAGTGGTCGCTCGCAGTGTCGCGATCAAGTCCGAGGTCGTGGCAAGCGATGAACGGGAATCGGGTCTGCGCAAGATCCTGAACTTCGGCCACACCATCGGCCACGCGGTTGAGCAACTGATGGAGTACCGCGTTCCACACGGCGCCTGCGTGGCGTACGGCATGCTCGTCGAGTCGCGCGTGGCGATCGACCTTGGGCTCTGTGATCCCGCGCTGGAGGGCGAGCTTTGCACCGCGCTGGACCGGCTGGGACTGCCGACAGGGATGCCGGGGATCCTCACGCCCGAGGCGATCGTCGAGGCCACGCTGAGCGACAAGAAGGCCCGCGGCGGCACGGTGGAGTACGCGCTGCCGTCGCGCTGCGGGGCGATGGCTGGCGCGGAGCGCGGCTACGGCACGGCGGTCCCACGTGAGGTTGCGGTCGACGCCTTGCGGCACCCGTGACGTCCCCGCCGCCGGCAGCGACGGATCGGCTCCGTCGACGGATTCGCCGGCGTCGGAACCTGCGCATTCGCATCGCGATCGAGATCGCGGTCGGGGGTGCGGCGATCTGGTTCGTAGCGCATCCGCAGCCGCTGCCGATGCTGAAGCAGCCTGATCTCAGTGCAGACAGCATCGCGCTCGATTCACTGAGGACCGACTCCATCGCCGGTGACTCAGCGCGTCGCGACAGTGCCCCGCGGCGCGCCGGGCGGTTTCCGTTGCCGGTATTGCCGGCACCGAAGGGGCGCCTCTTTCGCAGCATCGAAGAGCGCGCCCGAGCGGGCGAGCGCATTGCGGTGAGCATCACGGCCTATTGCCTGCAGGGGCGCACCCGCCGCGGCAATCTGGTGCGCGATGGCATCATCGCGGTGGACCGCAAACTGTTCCCCCTCGGGCGGGAGGTCGACCTGTTCGTTGGTCGATCGTCGTACGGCCGCTTCCTCGCGGATGATACGGGCGGCGTCATCAAGGGCGGGATCATCGATGTCTGGATGGCCGACTGCAAGGCGGCGCGTCGCTTCGGGCGGCGGCGCGGCTACGCGCAACTGGTTCCCCGCGCACAGTAGCCCCGACGCTGCCTGGAAACGGCGAAGTCCATATGGAACGACACGTTGAACCGGACACAACAATTGCCAAATAGTTGGAAAAGTTGACACTTTTGCGGACAAATGTGAAACACCGCACCAATGTCACAGAGGGAGCGGGATGGATATGTCCATAAAAGTTGACACTTGACTTGTCATGTTCCCGTGACGGTTATTGTGCGCGTGAAACCGGCATGCCCCGGTTTCGACCACCGAGCCGACCAGCCCTCGACTCGATGCGTTCCAGAAGGCTGGCGGCGCTTCGGGCGCCGTCCAAGCGCATGGAGACTTGCCCATGGAGAAGGTTGGTACATCACGCGGCCGCCAGTACATCCGGAGCACCGGTGGCAGCACTTTCGACCAGTACCTCGCCGATATCAAGCGCCTTCCGCTGATCGGCAGCGTCGAAGAAGAGCGGGCTCTCGCCCGACTCGCTCAGCAGGGTGATGTGGCTGCCGCAGAACGGCTGGTGACCGCGAATCTTCGCTTCGTGATCAGCTATGTGAAGAAGTATCAGGGGCATGGACTCGATCTGGCCGAACTGGTCGCGATCGGGAATGAAGGGCTGCTGAAGGCCGTCCGGAAGTTCGATCCGGACCAAGGCGTGAAGTTCATTTCGTACGCTGTCTGGTGGGTGCGCCAGGCCGTGCTGAAGGCGCTCGCGGAGCAGACGCGCAGCATTCGCGTCCCGCTCAACCAGAATTCGGCCCTGCTTCGGATGGCCAAGGCTGAGCAGATCCTTGCGATCAAGCTCAACCGTGAACCGACGGATGCCGAGCTCGGCCAGATGATCAACGAAGACGCCGAGACAGTGCGCGCTCAGCGGCAGATGACGACCAGCGAGACGTCACTCGATGCCCCGGTGGACAAGTCCGATCGCGACGCCAGCACGCTCGGCGAGCGATTCTCGGTCAGTGACGGTCGCGATATCGAGGAAGCCACCGACGAGCGCATGATGCGCGGTTTCGTCAAGGAGGCGATTCACAAGCACCTCACCATCCGCGAGCGCCAGATTCTCACGATGTACTACGGACTCGACGAAAAGGCCGAGCCGATGACGCTCGAGCGGATCGGTGATCTGCTCGGCGTCACCCGCGAGCGCATTCGCCAGATTCGCGAGCGCGCGTTCGAGAAACTGCGCGAGAGCGCTGACGGCAACGCCTTGGCCGGCTTCTGGCAGGTCGCCTGATTGCGCCGCGACCTCAGCGGCCAGTCAGCCACGTATCTGATCTGACACAAATTGATGAGAGATTTTTCACAAACACCACGGTGCGCCCGCGCATCGTGGTGTTTGTGTGTAAGTGTTAACAATTCGACCCAACCCTCTCACTTTCCTCTGCGTTTGGCGGATGTACGTTTGCGTAGTCTCCCGCACACCGACAGGAATGATCAGCTCGAACCACAACGTGCACGACGCCGGCGCGTCAGCGATGCCGCCGCTTCATCTGGTGAATCGCTCGCTGTTGCTGGTGGACGATGAAGCCACCCTACGATCTGCATTGCGTCGATTCTTCGTTCGGCGTGGATGGCAGGTTGCCGAAGCCGAAGATGGCGAGCATGCGCGCGCACTGCTGCTCGACTGCACGCGCGATGGCACACGCGATGGCACACGCGATGGCACACGCTTTGACGCGGTGCTCACTGACATGCGAATGCCGCGGCTTTCCGGGATCGAGCTGCATGGACTGGTGGCGCAGAGTGACGCGGCCATGGCCCGTCGATTCATCTTCTCGTCGGGCGACTCCGGTGACGAGGACGCGATCGAATTTCTGTCGCGCAGCGACTGCCCGATGATTTCGAAGCCCTTCGAACTCACCGCGCTCCTTTCCCTCGTCGAGCGCGTGGCCGCCAAATCCCACAGCGGGGCTCCGGCGGACTGATCGCGGGACCGCGACCACCTGCGAAAATGGTGGTAGTTTGTCGGTGTGATTACTTCTCCAATTCCGATCTTCCCCCTCGGGCTCGTGCTCCTGCCGGGGACACCGGTGCCGCTGCACCTGTTCGAGCCTCGCTACCGGGCCATGCTGCGCGACGTGAGCGCCGGGACCAAGCGGTTCGGCATCATCGCTCCGCCCGCGCAGACCCCCGAAGCGGATCTGCCAGCTGGTCGCATCGGTTGCATCGCGCTCGTGACCGCACAGGAAACCCTCCCCGACGGCCGGGCGAACATCATCGTCGAAGGTCAGGACCGATTCCGTTTCGAGACCTACCTCGAGATCGGCACGCCATATCGCGTGGCGCACATCGATGAGTGGACGGACCATGCCGAGGAACCGGTGGCCCTCGAGCTGGTGGCGTCGCAATTGCGGCACCTCGCCAATCGCGCGGTCGTTGCCTCCATGACGCTGCACGACATCGAGGGAGAGCCACCAGAGTTCGGCGACGACCCGCTGACCTTGTCGTACCAGGTTGCGCAGCTCCTGATGCTCGACAACGAGATCCAGTATGAGCTCCTGGCTGATCGCAGCCCGATGTCGCGCCTGCGGCGCGTCGAGGACATTCTCACTGAACGCTTGCCGGACATCGAGGACGCCGCGGACCTCCACCGTCGTGGCATCGCCGACGCGGATCCCGATCCGTCAACCGCGGAGTGATCGCAGATGCGGATGCTCGGCGCCACACTTGCGCGGATCGTCGGTGAGAAGCGTGTCCTGGAGCGCGGCAGTTCGCTCGTCGCGTACACGAGCGATGGTCTTCCGGGTTACTCGCAGACACCGTCGCTCGCCGTTTTTCCGGGATCACGCGAGGAGCTGATCAGTGTCGTGCGCGCGCTTGCCGACGCCGATGTACCGTTCGTGCCGCGGGGCGCCGGGACCGGGCTCAGCGGCGGTGCACTGGCCGACGGTACGGTGCTCATCGGTCTGAACCGGCTCACACAAATTGTTTCGATCGATCCCGACAACCGGATCGCAACCGTCGAACCCGGTGTGGTCAACAGCTCGTTGCAGAAAGTCGCGGCGCGCTACGGCTTGCACTATGCCCCGGACCCGTCGAGCCAGAGCGCCTGCACGATCGGAGGGAATGTCGCCGAGAATGCAGGCGGCCCACACTGCCTGAAGTACGGCGTGACCCTCAACCACACCGTTGCGTGCACCGTGATTCTGCCTGACGGCGAGATCGTGACGCTGGGCACGCCTGCTGGCGAAACGCCCGGCTACGACCTGCTGGGTGCCTTCGTCGGGTCCGAAGGATGCTTCGGCATTGCGCTCGATTGTACGGTGCGCCTGCTGCCCAACGCACCGGCGGTGCGCACGCTGCTGGCGGACTTCATGTCGATCGATGCTGCAGCGCGCGCCACCAGCGCGATCATTGCCACCGGAATTCTCCCGGCGGCGCTCGAAATGATGGATGGTGCTGCGGTGCGACTGGTGGAAGCATCGGTGTATGCGGCCGGCTATCCGACGGACTGCGAGGCAGTCCTGCTGGTCGAGCTGGACGGCGTTGTGGATGGTCTGGAGGACGACGTCACCGCCGTCGCCTCACTCTGCCGGGAGTTCGGTGCGCGGAACGTGCGCATCGCGGCCGACGGCGCAGAGCGTGCGCGACTCTGGCAGGGCCGCAAGAAGGCATTCGGTGCGATGGGTCGGGCCGCGCCGCACCTCGTGTTGCAGGACGCCGTGGTTCCCCGTACACGCTTGCCAGCCATTCTGGCAGAAATCGGGGCGATCGGCGTGCGACATGGGGTCGTCGTGTGGAACATCTTCCACGCCGGCGATGGCAACCTGCACCCCAGCGTCAGCTACGACGCCACCAATGCGGACGAAGCACACCGCGTGCACCGGTGCATGACCGAGATCATGCAGGCCTGCATCCGGGAGGGGGGAACGATCACGGGCGAGCATGGCGTCGGCCTCGACAAGATCGACTACATGCCCTCGCTCTTCGATGCCGATACGCTGGCCGCGATGTGCCGTTTGCGCGATGTCTTTGATCCCGGCCACCGGGCCAATCGCGGCAAGGTGGTACCGATCCACTCCTGCCGGGAATGGCATCAGGCACCAGCGGGCCGTGCGGTCGGGACGCTCTCATGACCGGGGGCGTGGTGTGGGACACTATGCCGGCGGTGTACCCGCGATCGTTCGACGAGGTGCAGTCCGAGATGCACGCCGCGGCGGCCGATGCGACGTCGCTGCAGATCGGAGGCGCGCACTCGTGGCCCGCGGCCGGGCCCCCTCGCCAGGCCGCACGTTTACTGTCGCTGCGAGAGCTCGCCGGCATCCGCATGTATGTCCCGGGCGATCTGACGATCACGGCGTTTGCGGGCACGTCGCTCGCCGAATTGTCTCACGCCACCGCGGCACATGGCCAGTGGCTTGGGCTCGACCCGGCTGGCGAGCGTCGTGGCACGATCGGAGCCACGATCGCCACGGCATCCTCCGGTCCACTGGCCCACGCCTTCGGCACACCGCGTGATCTGGTCCTCGGGCTGGATGCTGTCACCGGGTATGGCGAGATCGTGCGGCCAGGCGGGCGCGTCGTGAAGAACGTCGCCGGCTTCGATCTGGTACGCCTCTTTACCGGCAGCTGGGGCACGCTGGGGCCGATCACGTCGCTCACGCTGCGGCTTCGCGCATTGCCGGTGCACGACGTCACACTCGCGATCGCAATCGATGATCCGGCGCACCTCCGCGCGCTGGCAGATGCGCTCCGGCAACCGACGCTCGCGCTGTTGGCCTGCGAGTGGATCGATGGTGCAACCGCCGCGAGGCTCGGAATCACCGACGGACGTGATGCGGTACTCGTTCGGTTCGGTGGCAACGACAGTTTCGTGCGCGGTCAACGCGCCGTCCTGCAGGCGCTCGCCCCCTGCCAATCGAGTGATCCTGCCGTCTGGGCACGATTGTCACAGCTCGACGCCGGTGCCACCGCGGTGCTCCGCGCGAGTGGGGCCGTCAGCGAACTGCCGGCGCGAATCACCCGGCTTCGCCAGGCGATCGACTCTGACTCGGTGCGCGTCGCGATGCATGCCACGCTCAGCCGTGGGATCGTGCGCGTCATCGTCTCGGGCGATGCGAACCCGGTGCGCCTCGCGTTGCAGGCAGCGCACGACGGCGAACAGCGAATCCCGGAGCGGCTGCCGGCCGCATGGTGGGCGACTGAGCCGGACCCTTTCGCTGTCGGGTTGGCCGGTCGCATCCGCGCGGCGTTCGATCCACACGCCATTTGCAATCAGCGCGTCGACGTGAATGCGTGATCCAGTCACCATGAGCGACACGGCCCCTCGCGCCGCGTGCGCGCTGCCGGGTTCACCCCTGGCGCTGATGTCCGCTGGGATCGACGCCTGCGTGCATTGCGGCTTCTGTCTGCCGGCCTGCCCGACGTACCTCGCACTCGAGGATGAGAACGACAGTCCGCGCGGACGGATCGTCCTGATGCGCAGCTTGCTCGAGGGTGACATGGCCGTCACCGACCCGGTGGTGCAGCAGCACATGGATCGGTGTCTGGGATGTCGCGCCTGCGAGACGGCGTGTCCCAGTGGCGTGCCGTACGGCCAGCTGCTTGAGGCCACCCGGGCGACGCTCCGCGAGGTGAAGCGGCCGCCTTTCATCGCGACGCTGATTCTCCATGTGTTCGCATCGCGTTGGATGCTGTCCCTGGCCCTGTTCGGTGGCCGCGTCCTTCGCGCCACGGGGTTGCCGCAACTGTTCGCGGCGCTGCCCGGCCGCGCAGGCGCTGGCATGGCGATGCTGGCGAGCACGCGCTCCGTGCTTGGCACGCGAGCATACGCCGCCTCGGGCAGCGGAACAGCCGGCGAGGTGACGCTGCTGCGGGGTTGTGTGATGGATGGACTGCAGCGCGCGACCAACGCCGCGACCGAACGTACGCTGACGGTCAACGGATTCCGCCTCGTGGAAACGCCGTCACAGGGATGCTGCGGCGCATTGCACGCACATGCGGGCGATCTCGAGACGGCCCGCTCGCTGGCGAAGGCGAACATCATCGCCTTCGAGGCGACGCCGGCGGCATTGATTGCCGTCAACGCCGCCGGATGCGGCGCAATGCTCAAGGAATACGCGCACCTGCTGCACGGCGATGCCAGCTGGCAGCAGCGCGCCGACGCAGTCTCCGCGCGCACCCGCGACGCGACGGAGTTGCTCGCGATGGTGGGGCCGAAGCCGGCGCGCCTCGAGGCGCCGGTGACGATCACCTACGATGCGCCGTGTCATCTGCAGCACGCGCAACGCCTCACGGCACCGCCGCTCACGATCATCCAGTCCATCGGGAACGTCACCTACGTCCCACTCGAGGACAGCGATCAGTGCTGCGGGTCAGCGGGGATCTACAATCTGATCGAACCAGCGGTCTCGGATGCGGTGCTGGCACCGAAGCTTCGCAACATCGCAGCCACCGGCGCGACACTGGTCGTCACCGGAAATCCAGGCTGCCTGATGCAGATTGGCGCGGGGTTGCTGCGCGCTGGCGCCGGCACGCGCGTCATCCATCCGATCGACCTGCTCGATGCCGCCTACGCCGCTGAAGCGAACAGGTGACTCGCACGGCGCTGATCCTCGAGATCGAAGGGCTGCTCTTCGATACGCAGGGCCTGCGAACACACGCACTGCGGCAGGCGCTGGAAGACGAGGGCGTGACGGCGAAACATGACGATGTCGCACGTGCGCATGCCGGCAGGCCCGCCACACTCGCCCTCAGCCGGCTGGCCGCGGCCGTGGGCCTTGATGCCGTCGGGCGCGAGTTGGTCGTGCGCCGCGCCGGTGACGCGGTGACCGCATCCATCGCGCGTGGGGCGCCATCCTTCGACCCGCGCGCCCGCGACGCGCTGGAAGCGGTGGCCGCCGACTTTCCGCTGGCCGTCGTGACCTGTGCTGCGCCTGACGACGCCAGGCACCTGCTCGAGCTGGCCGGACTCGACGCCTTCGTGACGACGATCCGCTCCATCGCAGAGACGCCCTTGGATGAGCAGTACGCGGCGTGGGCTCACGCACAACGCCGACTCCACGCCGATCGAGGGGTCGCGTTCGCGCCCGGTCCACTGCTCTACGGCGCTGGCCAGGCGGGCCTGACGACGGTGCTGGTCGGCGTCGACACCGGCGACGCCTCCGATTCGCGGCTTGTTTCCCTGGCAGACGTCGACGCAATGTTCATCGCTTCACTCTTTCGAGCAACCTGAATGACCATGCCTGTCTCAGCCTCATCAACCGGCGTCAGCGCCGTGACCGCACACTATTTCGACCGCACGCCTCGGCTCAGAATGGTGTTCAGTGGCCCCAAGGCGGCCGAGTCACTCACCGGGCTGGTGACCAATGACGTGCTCTCGCTGCGTGGGGGCGACGGCCAATACGCCTGCGCGCTGACTCAGAAGGGGCGCGTGATCGCGGACGTGCGGATTCTGGCCATCGCCGGCGAGGACGGCTCAGTCCAGTCGTGGTTGGTCGATGCGAACCCGGCCGCCGGACCCGGGTTTGCCGCCATGATTCGGAAATACGTCAACCCGCGCCTCGCGAAGTACGTCGACGTGACGGCATCGACGGCGTGTATCTCGCTGGTTGGCGCTGGCGCACTGGCGCTCCTGGCCGCGCAGGGCGCTGCCGAGGCCACCCTCGCGGACGTCGGAAGCGGCGCGGCGCACACGCATCGCCTCATCACGGTTGACGGTGTGACGGCGCGACTCGTCCGGTGCCCGGACCTCGGCGCCACTGACGCATTCGATCTGCACTGCGACGCAGTGGATGTCCCAGCGCTGCGCAGTGCGCTGCAACAGGGCGGAGCGGAAGAGCGAGGCATGCCTGAATGGGATCGGCTTCGCGTCATCGCCGGGCGACCCGAGTGGGGGGTCGACATGGATGAAACGACGCTGGCGCAGGAAGCGAACATGGACGCGCTGCAGGCCATCTCGTATGCAAAGGGATGCTACACCGGCCAGGAAACGGTTGCCCGGGTGCATTTCCGGGGACACGTCAACCGTACGCTACGGCGCGTGCGGTTTGCGGGGACGACGACTCCGCCGCACGGCGCACCACTGCTGGATCACGAGCTGAAGCCGGTCGGTGATGTGCGGAGTACGGCGCTGGCCGAGGACGGGCAGCTTGTCGGAATCGCGATGCTGCGGCGCGAAGTGGGGGATGCAGGCGAGCTCACCTGGGTGAGCGACGACACGGTGGTGAACGCGGTGTCGGTGGTCGGCGCGGCCGACGAGGCATAGAAAGAAAAGCAGGGCTGCTCGTCAGAGCAGCCCCGCAGACTTCGCCGGTGAGGGCGAAATTACATCTTCTTCGCCGTGTCCATCGCGGCCGGCGGGGCCATCATTGCGGTGCTGTCCTTCTTCGTGCTGTCCATCATGGCCGGTGCGGCCATTTCAGGAGCCGGAGCAGCTGCAGGGGCGGCCATGGCCGAATCCATCTTCGGGGCTTCTTCCGTCTTGGCGCCGCAGGCGGCGAGGACGAGCATGGCGGCAAACGTGGCGATACGCTTCATTGGGAAATCTCCTGGATATCCAAGGTGGTGACAAACTGAAGCTTCCGGTCGGCGGGCCCGCCGGCTGGAAGCGACGTGAAGGATATGCCGGCTGAGTACGATGTCAAGTGGAACGAGGCCATTTCCCCCATATTTCTCCCAAAGTCCTGCCGGATTGTGCCGAATACAGCCGAAGCTACCGCGACGCTCGTCCGGGGCGCCTGCCCCCACGACTGCCCTGACACGTGCGCGACGCTGGTGACCGTCGATCCGACGGGTCGCGCGACGCGGATTCAGGGCGATCCAGCGCACCCGGTGACGAGCGGCTTTCTGTGCGCCAAGGTCAATCGGTATCTCGAGCGCACCTACCACCCTGATCGCCTCACCACACCGCTGCGCCGTATCGGCCCGAAGGGAAGCGGCAGGTTCACCCCATGCACGTGGGACGAGGCGCTCACGACCATCGCCTCACGGCTCAACGCGATCCGGTCCGGACCACACGGCGCGGAGGCGATCCTGCCGTACTCCTATGCCGGGACGATGGGTCAGCTGCAAGGCAGTTCGATGGACCGTCGGTTCTTCCATTCGATCGGTGCCAGCCGCCTGAACCGAACGATCTGCGCGGAAGCGGGACGTGTCGGGATGATGATGACCGTCGGTGGCAGCATCGGCGCTGACATCGAGGGGGTTCCGCAGAGCGATCTGATTCTCCTGTGGGGCACCAACACGCTGACGGCGAACCCGCATCTCTGGCCCTTCATCCTCGACGCCCGGAAGCACGGTGCGCAGGTGGTCTGCATCGATCCGATCCGGACGCGTACGGCCGAGCAGTGTGACGAGTGGATTGCACTCAAGCCTGGCACCGATGCGGCGCTCGCACTCGGCATCATGCACGAACTGTTTGCGCACGGCTGGCTCGATCACGACTACATCGCCCAGTACACCATTGGCGTCGATGCACTGCGCGCGCGTGCGGTTGAGTGGCCGCTGGAGCGCGCCGCGGCAGTCACAGGCCTGGACGCGACCCGGATTGCCGCGCTGGCGGCGGCGTATGGCGCCGCGAAGGCCGCCTTTCTGCGGCTGAACTACGGGCTGCAGCGTCACGCCGGTGGTGGCATGGCCGTTCGCACGATCGCCTGCCTTCCCGCGCTGGTCGGGCACTGGCGCCGTCCCGGCGGCGGTGTGAACCTCTCGAGCAGCGGGACCTTCGCGTTCAACAAGGATGCCCTGCAGCGCCCCGACCTGGGCCCGCCCGCGCGCACCATCAACATGTCGCTGCTGGGTGATGCGCTCACGTTGCCCGATGCTGGCATCGGGGGACCGCCGGTGCAGGCACTGATCGTCTACAACAGCAATCCGGCGGCAGTCGCGCCTGATCGTTCAGCGGTGCGGCGCGGACTCGCGCGCGAGGATCTCTTTACCGTGGTGCTGGAACACTTTCAGACCGACACTGCCGACTGGGCCGATTTTGTCCTGCCTGCCACGACGCAACTCGAGCACTGGGATGTCCACACCGCGTATGGACACCTCTATGCGACACTCAATCGGCCGGCGATCGCACCGGTCGGAGAGTCGAGGCCGAACACCGAGATCTTCCGCCAGCTCTCCGTCGCGATGCAGCTCGACGAACCCGCGCTGCGCGACGATGACGAAACGTTGATCCGGCAGGTCCTCGCCTCGAATCATGCCAGGATGCAGGGCGTCACGTTCGAGGAACTCCAGGGGCGCGGCTGGGTGCGTCTCGACGTGCCTCGTCCGTTTCTCCCCTTCGCCGACGGCGGGTTCCCGACGCCGAGCGGGAAGTGCGAGTTCGTCTCGCCACGACTCGAGGCGATGGGCATCGATCCGGTGCCAACCTACACGGCGCCGTATGAGTCCCTCGAGACCGCGCCTGCACTCGCCGCGCGTTTCCCACTGCAGCTGATCTCCAGCCCCGCCCACCAGTTCCTCAACACGACGTTCGTGAACATCGGGTCGCTGCGACGAGCGGCGCGCGAACCGGAGTGCATCATGCACCCCGACGACGCCGGCCCACGCGCACTGAGCGACAGCCAGATGGTCGAAGTCGCGAATGACCGCGGGGCATTCCACGCGCGACTGAAGATCTCGGACGGCATCCGACGAGGCGTCGTCTGGGCGCCGTCGATCTGGTGGACCAAGTTGGCCGCGGATGGACGCAACGCCAACGACACCACATCGCAGCGACTGACGGACCTGGGCGAGGGCCCGGTGTTTTACGACAACCTCGTCGAAGTCAGCGCCGTCGGGTAGCACGACGGCTATTCTTCGAGGGTGCACGCGGCCTGCGGAAACGTTCAGGGCAGCGTCGGGCGTTAGCGCTGCAAGCCCAACTCTTTCCCGTTTTCGGAGTACTTCGTGTCCCAACTGCCCACGACCCTCGGCGCGCTCAAGCGCTCATCCTGGGGTGAGCCAGCCCGTGCCAGGCGATCGGTCAAGGACGAGATTCGCAACAATCTCCTCGCCCGTGTTCGAGCCGGCGACCCATTGCTGTCTGGCGTGATCGGCTACGAGGACACGGTGCTGCCGCAGCTGGTGAACGCATTGCTCAGTCGGCACAACTTCATCCTCCTCGGCCTGCGCGGGCAGGCGAAGAGCCGCATCCTGCGTGCGCTGACGGCGCTGCTCGATGACGAGATGCCGATCGTGGCTGGCAGCGAGATCAACGACAGCCCGTTCGCGCCGATCTCGAAGTACGCGAGAACGCGCCTGACCGAGGGTGGCGACGACACGCCGATCGCGTGGGTGCACCGCGACGAGCGATACATCGAGAAGCTCGCGACGCCGGATGTGACGATCGCCGACATCATCGGCGATGTGGACCCGATCCGTGCTGCGCGTGGCGGACACATGCTGAGCGACGAACTCACCATCCAGTTCGGGATGCTGCCACGCGCGAACCGCGGCATTTTCGCACTCAACGAATTGCCCGATCTCTCGGGCAAGGTGCAGGTCGGGCTGTTCAACATCATGCAGGAAGGGGATGTGCAGATCAAAGGCTTCCCTGTTCGCCTGCCGCTCGACGTGATGCTGTGCTTCACCGCCAATCCCGAGGACTACACGGCGCGCGGCAAGATCATCACGCCGCTCAAGGACCGTATCGGCAGCGAGATCGTCACGCATTACCCGCTGACGGTGGAGCTGGGTGTGTCGATCACGAGGCAGGAAGCCTGGACGGCGCGGGATTCCGTCACCGTGCACGTCCCCGGCTTCATGTCTGAATTGGTGGAACGGATCGCGTTTGAGGCGCGCGAGGACAAGCGAATTGACCGTCGCAGCGGCGTGTCGCAGCGCATGCCGATCTCCGTGCTCGAAAACGTCGTGTCGAACGCAGAGCGGCGGGCGCTGCAGACGAAGGAAGAGGTGGCCGTGCCGCGGATCAGTGACGTCTACGCGGCGTTGCCAGCGATCACCGGTAAGATCGAACTGGAGTACGAAGGAGAGCTGGTCGGTGGCGACAAGATCGCGCGCGAACTGATCCGCCGCGCGTCCGACGCCACCCTCGCCAGCATCGGGCGCGAGTTCTCGAGTGACGAGATCGTCATCTGGTTCGACGAAGGCGGCGCCCTTCAGGTCTCGGACGACGTCGCGGCGAGCACGATGGTGAAGGCGTTCGAGACCGTCCCGTCACTGCTGAACATCGTGCGTGCGCTGCGGCTGGCCGATATGGCCGATCACGGCACCACGGCGGCGGCATGCGAGCTGGTCCTTGAAGCGCTGGTCGCTCGGAAGAAGATCAGCCGCAGCGATGCTGGGCAGTACGGACGCGCCATTCCGGAGAAGCGCCGGCGCCCGAGCGACGACTTCTGACCGACGCCAGCCGGCCCTCCGGGGCCCGCTGATCGCCTGACCCATCGAACGCCTGTTCTGCCACGCCCGGCGGAGCAGGCGTTCGTTCGTTTGGCGCGCAGGACGACTGTTCCAATGCAGCCATCTTCAACTCCGGTATGGCGTGGTCCGGTTCTCGCCGCAAACTTTGTGTTTGACCCCCGGTTCGTTCCTGCACCTTTTCGCCGTGTACCCGTGGTTCCCCTCGCCAGTCTGCGCAGCCGGCTTCTTGCCGTCGTAGGCGCCGCAATCGCGCCGTTCGTGCTCTACGCTGCCTTGTCCGGCGCGCGAGCCAGAAGCGTGGCGATCTCGACGTTGCGCGAGACGAGTCTGTCGCATGCTCGAGCCGTCGCCCGCAGTCTCGACGCGCGACTCAGTTCCGTCGACCAGATGCTCGACGCCGCGACAGTCCAGGTGAGGCTCCCACGCGTCGACA
The DNA here is from genome assembly GCA_031423355.1 of Gemmatimonadaceae bacterium. Classification (GTDB taxonomy): domain Bacteria; phylum Gemmatimonadota; class Gemmatimonadetes; order Gemmatimonadales; family Gemmatimonadaceae; genus JACMLX01. The sequence goes on from JANPFJ010000028.1 coordinate 55,275, forward strand.
CCCGCGTGCCCCAATCAACGACGTCAGGAGACACATTCCTCGACAGTGCGCTGTCGATCGCACTGCTCGACACGAGCGGGCGTCGCGCCGGCTTGCTCATCGGTTCGGCGTCACGGATCGACAGCATTCCACTGGCGCGACGCAGGACACTGGTCCTGAGCGCGTTGAGCAGCACACTTCAGTCACCGATTCGTGGCAGCACGTCGTCGACCTATGTCGATGAAGGAATCGTGCGGACCGAACGGGACTCGATCGCGATGATCATCGTGCGACCAGTCGTCCGTGGTCGGATACGGTGCAACTGTCCGGCGGATGCCAGCGGCGCAGTGGTGGCCGTGGTTTCTGATGCTGCGGTGCGAACGCTGCTGGGCAGCGACTCCCTGCCGGAGGGAGGCGTCGCGGTGCTCACTGGCCGTTCCGGAGGCCTGCTCGGTCGACCGCAAGCTCCGGAACGATGGACAGAGCGCGATTCGAGGGACACCGCCGTTGTGGCAGCTGGGGTAGCGCGAGAGGGCGTCCTCGAGCTCGACGGGCAGGATGGAGTCAGGCGGTCAGTCGGGTTCGCCGCGTTGAAGCGACTGCCCTGGCGGGTGTATGTCGGTGTGCCGCAATCGAGCAGCACCGGGCGACTGAACTCGCAGCTTCGCGATGCGTTGATGCTCGCGGCACTTGCGTTGGCCATCGCCGTGCTCGGCGTAATCGTTGCCTCGCGCTCGCTCGGCGGCCCGCTGCAGACCCTCGTGGCCGACACCAAACGCCTTGCGGCGGGAGCGCTGTCACATCGTTCCGAGGTGGCCGGCGATCCAGGTGAGCTTGGCGCGCTCGGTGCCGCGATGAATTCGCTCGCCGAAACGCTCGAAGCAAAGCGGAAGGCCATGCACGAAGGCCAGCGATTGGCGGCCGAGATGTTCGACACATCACCGGTTGCAAGCTGGGTGGCTGACGCGTCCCCGGATCCGGTGACGACCGGGCGGATCTCGCAGGCGAACTCCGCCGCTTACCGGTTGTTCGGCGGCGGCGGCGACTCACTCACCGGACGGCGTGATACCGAACTGCTCGACGCGTCGTGCGCGCACCTCGTCGTGCCTCCACCGGGCATGATCGAGCATCCGGCACGGCTGATTCGGTCCGGCCGCGGGACGATCAGTTCGGCCGATGGCTCATCGCGTGAATACGACATTCACGTGACGTTCGTCCCCCACGCAAGACACCTCGTGCGCGTGGTGACCGTGATGGAAACGGTTCCGCGCACAGCCACGCCTGCGGCGCCGCCGCGCCCCGCTCCCGACACCACGGCGTCGGACAACGCCACCGTGTCGTTCGCCGGGCATGTGGCCGAAAACTTTTCGCATGTGATGCAAGGGCTGGCTGGGTTCTCGCAACTTGCACTCGAAACCGCAGAGGATCCGGATGTGCAGCAGATTGCGCTCGAGCGTCTGCGTGATCTTGCGTCAGACGGACTGGCGGTCGCAGGTCAGCTGCGGTCCTATGCCCGGCATGATGTGCTGCAGCTCGAACTGACTGACGCAAACGCGCTGCTGTCCGAAGCGGCACAGACCATGGCCGACTCGCTCGGCAGCCAGATCGAGCTGGACATGCAGTACAACGTCTCTCCTGCACCGGTGTCGGCGGATGTGCCCTTGCTGACGCAGGTCCTCGAAACGTTGATCGCGACTGCACGCGACGCGATGCCGGCCGGCGGGACGCTCACACTCACCACCACGTTGCTGGAGGTGCCGTCGGAGTCATCTGATCCAGCGGCGGTCCCGCCGGGTCCGTACATCGTCATCACGATTGCCAATACCGGGATGGGGCTGACGGCGGACGCGCGTCTGCACCTCTTCGAACCATACTGGTCCACCAGGCAGCAACAGCACGGTGGCACCGGGCTCGGTCTCGCGGCAGTCGCCGGTATCGCGCAGCAGCACGGCTGGGCGCTCGGCGTCGAGAGCGAACCGCAAGTCGGCACGGCAATCTTCCTCTACCTCCCGCTGGCCGCGGACGGCGGTCCCGACTCAGCTGTCGAGGGTGATCAATCCAGCCTCGAAACCGTGCCGGCCCGCAGCGTGTAGCGCTGTCCGGTCACCGGGTCAGCGCCCTCGCCATCGCCGGTCAGCGGCAACGGAAGCCGTTCGCCATGTTCACTCATCCAGCCGATCTGGCGCGCTGGCACACCAACCATCAAGGCGTACGCGGGCACGTCGTGATTGACCACCGCTCCCGCCCCGACGAAGGCGAACGCACCGATCGTGACGCCGCAGACGATCGTGCAATTCGCGCCCAGTGTCGCGCCCTGCCGAACGAGTGTATCACGATACTCATCCTTGCGTGACACCGCCGACCGTGGGTTGTACACATTGGTGAACACCATGCTCGGCCCGCAGAAGACGTCGCGCTCGAGCGTCACGTTGTCATAGATGGAGACGTTGTTCTGCACCTTGCAGTTGTCGCCGATCACGACGCGGTTGCCAACAAACACCCCCTGACCGAACGAGCATCGCTCACCGATGCGCGCGCCACCGCTGATGTGCACCCAGTGCCAGACCCGTGAGCCCTCGCCAATCACCGCCCCGTCATCCACGATCGCCGTCGGGTGAATCGTCACCGCCATCTCAGTACTCCAGCGGCAGCGCAACCCGCTTGCCATCACGCGCACTGAGGTAGGTGGCGATCAGCAGTTCCAGCGAGTGGAGCCCTTCACGGCCATCCGTATCCGGTTCCGCTTCTCCGCGCAGCGAACTGATCACGTTGTCGTAGTACAGCGGGTGTCCGAAGCCGTACACCGACGTCGTGTCGTAGCTCGCCTGCTCCACCAGGTCGTCATCGGGATCGCTCTCCTCGAACGCCCAGTGCTCGATCTTGTTCACCGCCACGCCACCAAGGCGCACGGTGCCCTTCTCGCCAAGAATGGTGATCGAGCCTTCGAGGTTCTTCGGGTAAGTGAGCATCGTCACGTTCATCGAGCCCAGCGCGCCCGTGCGCCAGCGCACGGAGAGCACACCGGTGTCTTCCACCTGGATGTTGCGGGCGAGCGTGGCAGTGTAGGCCTGCAGGCTCTCGACCGGGCCGATCAGCCAGTCGAGCAGGTCCACGTAGTGGCTGGCCTGGTTCATGAACGCACCCCCGTCGAACTCCCAGGTGCCGCGCCAGGCGGCGTTGTCGTAGTAGCTCTGCGGCCGCGTCCAGAAGACGTTCACGTTCACCATGTAGATCCGGCCGAACCGCTTCTTCTGCATGGCGCGCTTCACCAGCTGCAGCGTGGGGTTCCGGCGGTTCTGCTTCACGACGAACAGGTGCACCCCCGCGGCGTCACAGGCGGCGACCATCGCCTTGCCATCCTGCCAGCGCGTCGCCATGGGCTTCTCGGTGATCACGTGCCGGCCCGCCGCCGCCACCGCGATTGCCTGTGCCGCGTGGAGCCCGCTGGGCGTGGCGAGAATCACGGCATCAACCCCCGGCTCGTGCGCCAGGAGTCCCTCCAGCGAGTCATAGGCCGTGGCGCCGGTCTCCTCGGCTGCCGCCTGACGACGTTCGCTCACGACATCACAGACCGCCACCAGCTCGGCTTGGGCGCTGTGAGCCTGAATGGCGCCGATGTGGCTGGCCGAGATCCGACCGCAGCCGACCAGACCAAAGCGGATCGGGCGCCCGGTGATCGGGAGTGCGCGCGAGGGGATGACGAGGGACATGACGGAGGGGACGGGGTGAAGTCGAGGACGGCAAAATAGCCCCGAGGCCGCCGTTTTGGCGCGGCGACTGGCCGGCATCCGACGTTCGGGCGCTGTGTCCCAACGGGCGACTCCCCCGCGAGGGCACGAGTCCTCGGCCCGGGATGTTATGATCCTGAGTGCGTCGCACATCAGGTGCGTCGACTCGCCGACGCGGAGGGAGCATGAAGTTCCACACCTATACCAAGTACAACCCCGAGTTGGCGGACGCGGTGGATCTGCAGGCGCTGCTCGACGGCCTGTCGGATTTTCTGCTCCAGAGCGGCTTCGCGGAGTCGGCGGGCTACAATCCGCATTGGGGCAGCGATGAGGACCCGGCCGATCGGTCGATCGATGCGCTCAAGGAAGCAATCCTCAATGCGCTCATCGAGAGCGGGCAGTTCACGCCCGAAATGCTCGAGGCATTGCGCGGCGATGGCGATGAGGACTCGCAACAAAAGCTGAGCGAGTTGCTCGACCAGATCGTGCAGCGCTTGATCGCCGATGGCTTCATCAATGCCACACTCCCGCCAAAGACGACGGACCTGAACCAGAACGTCACCGGCAAAGGCGGGCTCGCGCACGCGGCCAGCAAGGACGTGCAGTTCAACCTGTCGCAGAAAGGCGTCGACTTCCTCGGGTACAAGTCGCTGCGCAACATCCTTGGCTCCTTCGGCAAGAGCACCTTCGGCAGCCACGACACACCGTATCTCGCCACCGGTATCGAGAGTGATGCGTGGAGCCGGCCGTACGAGTTCGGCGATGTGCTCAATCTCGACGTCAACGAGACGCTGAAGAACTCGATGCTGCGAACCGGATCGCTGGATGTTCCGATGGATCTGGAGTACAGCGACCTGATGGTGCGTCAATCGGAGTATCGCTCGAGCTGTGCGACGGTCCTGATGCTGGACACATCGCATTCGATGATCCTGTATGGCGAAGACCGCTTCACGCCGGCAAAGAAGGTGGCACTGGCGCTGACCCACCTGATCCGGACGCAGTTCCCG
>JANPFJ010000029.1:0-1637 GCA_031423355.1 Gemmatimonadaceae bacterium
GGAGAGTGGCCTGAACGGGGCGCGAGCGTACGTCGAACAGCGACAGGCCCTGCAGGGGATCGAGAGTCCAAAAGGGTCAGGCAAGTATCCCGAGCCCAAGTGGCTGGGCATGATCCAGCACGACATGATGATGTTTGATCACGGCATGCCCAAAGCCGATGGCACGTTGGCCAAGGAGCAGCGTCCCGAGGCCGATGTGAATATCGAGTTCCAGATGAACTCGAAGATGACGTTGCAATCGCAGGCGCTGGCGTGGGCGTTGCACGGCGCGAACGCGAAGTATGCGACCGACTACCCGGCGCAGGTGGGGCCGCACATGACGAACACTGATTCGGGTCCGTTCCAGGACATCGTAGCCGCGGTGAGCCTCCGCGAGAACGAACGAGGCACGCAGACAGGCAGTGGGTGGAGTCCGCACTGGCATCAGCCAACCGATTTGTACGCGACGTATAGCGACGCGGACTTTCGCTTGGGGCTCAACGCGGCGCAGACGACCTTGGGTGCGCTCGGCAAGCTGACCGGGGCGACGCGCGCGCGGTAGGCTCGCAACGACTCGACGGGTTCTCTCGGATGTTTTGTGTCGTCGACGTGCTTTTGACGCGCCCTATTCGATGTCGGTGCTCGAAGCAGGCGTCTCAGTAGTCGGCGACGCGTACGTCAGTGTGCGCAAAGTCCTGTCCAACGAACAACAGGGAGTCGTTGGTGCTCATGGCAAGGGCGTACGAAAAGCAGTCGCCGTAGTTGAGCGCCGCACGATGACGCGTTCGCCCAAATCGGACAGCGGCTTCTCTCGCCAATCGGCCTTGGTCGTGATCAACATCGATAACCTCAAGGCGCAGGCGTCGAACCAGCGCATCAAGGTCGCGATCAGCGGCCTCCCCGAAGCGCCCCACAAGCACGATGCAACACTCAAGTAGCGTCGCGAGAGATACACGTCGAACGGGCGCCGAGTGCATCGCGCGCAAGAGGCGCTCGGCGAGCGGTTCGGATGTGGCTACCGCGACGAGCACGGAGGTGTCGATGACCAAAGGAGCCTATCGCACTCGCCGAGGAGTCGCCTTCGCCTTTGCGGACTCGTGCACCTTGGGGAAGACTGCCTCGGGCGCCGGAAGGTGCGCCGTCGCGCCCAGCACGGTAGTCGAGGGCGAACCGTCCATGGCGTATCCAACAATGTCGTCCGCCGATCGACTGTCGATCACAGGTCGCTCGCGAATGCGCTGCTGCACGCTGCGGATAGGCGACGCATACTGCTCGAACGTTTCCGCAGCTCGAAGCTTATCCAACCGGTCGCGGACAGCGGTTTCTACGGCGTCGGTAATGGACTCGCCGGCCCTGTGGGCGAGCTCGCGAATCAGCTCCTCTGTCGCCATGCTTTTGATGTTGATCGCCAAAGATCCTCCTTTCTTCCTAAAATGTATGTAGTAGAAGAAACGAATGCAAGGCGCAGCTTGCCCGCTTCATCTCGCGATCGCCCTACGCCCTCGCCAGTCCAGGCGGCATCCGCCCGGCCCACGGGCGGGCGCGTTCCAACTGGCCCGCGATGCGAAACAGCGTGGCTTCGTCGCCGAATCGTCCAACCACGTGCGTGCCGATCGGCAGCCCCGCCGCATTCCAATAGAGCGGCACGGACATCGCGG
>JANPFJ010000030.1:0-15281 GCA_031423355.1 Gemmatimonadaceae bacterium
TGGCGACGATCGCCATCCTCTGGGGCGTGCGCCAGCTGATGATCAGCCGGCTCAAGGGCGCGGCGAAGACCGACACGTGGGTCGACGATCTCTTTCTGGTGCTGGCCCGCCGCACGTCGCGCGTCTACCTGCTGGCGATGGGCGTGGCGGCGGCCGGCGCGTACGAAACCGGGACTGGCGTACTGCCGCTCTGGCTCCGCGTCTTCACGATCGGCGCCTTCTGCCTGCAGCTGCTGCGGTGGGCCAACGTCTCGGTGGACTTCTGGCTGTCGTACATGCAGCGGAGCTCCGACGGGGGGCAGGGCGGCCGGGCGTCGCTGGCGGTCGTCGGTGTCCTGATCCGGGTGGTGGTGTTCGTGGTGGTTGTGGTACTGGCGCTCGACAACTTCGGCGTCAACGTCACCGCGCTGATCACCGGGCTTGGCATCACGGGCATCGCGGTGGCGCTGGCGGTACAGAACATCCTCGGCGATCTGCTCGCGGCACTCGCCATCGCGTTCGACAAGCCGTTCGTCGTTGGCGATGACATCACCGTGGGCGACATCACCGGACGTGTCGAGAAGATCGGCCTCAAGACCACCCGCCTCCGCCTCGGCACCGGCGAGGAAGTGAGCCTGGCGAATGCCGAGGTGATGAAGACCCGCCTCACCAACGTGACTCGCACCGAGACGCGCATGATTCCCCTCACGGTCGGCATCTCCGCCAACGGCGAGACGGGTGCATCGTTGCTCGCGCTGGCGGAAAAGTGTGAGACGGCAGCGAACGGTGTCGCCGGTGTCTCACGGGCCTCGGCGCGTCTGCAGTCGGTGGTGGATGGGCGCGCACGAATCGTGGTCGAGAGTGTGCTCGACTCGCCGCAGGTGCTGCTCACTACGCGTCCGTTGCTCGTCGCCGCGCTGACGGACGCGGCGCGCACCGACACGCGCCTGGTACTTGGCGTTGGCTGAACTGGCGGCCAATGTTGAGCCGCAGGTTCTGAATCGTCTTGACGGTGTGCAATCTGCATCGCTCATCGACGCGGTATGCCGGTCAGGCGTCGTCAACGCGCGGGCCAGATTCGCAGGGGCGCTGTTCTGTGTCAGCCTGAGCGCATGCAGCGGAGTCCGTGACGCGACTCTGGCCGGACCCCTGCCGCCGTCAACGCCCGCCGCGACATCCACCTTTGCCATCGCCGGCGCTCAGATTCTGCAGAATGGGCGGCCGGTCACCCTAGCAGGTGTCAACGCGCTGCATGTGTATGGCGGCAACAGCGACGCCATGCCTGCGTGGCGTGTGGGAATCGTGCGCGAGTTCATTCGCAATCTGAACGATCAGCCGATCACCGGTGGCGCCGTCTATTCCACGACCAGCGCCGCATACTTTCATTCGCTGCGAAGCATCGTGGAGAACAATAGACGCAACGGCCTGATCACCGTGTTCTGCCCGTTCGGCTGGGACACACTCGAGGTCCTCGGCCTCAATCCATCAGCGCAGCCGTTCTACCCGCAATTCAAGGCGCGGATGCAGGCGATTGCCCTCGAGTTCAGGGACGAACCGGATGTCTGGCTCGAGGTGTGGAATGAACCGTACTGGTGGCAGGGCGGTCGCGGGTACACGGAGAACCTCTGGCTGAGCGACATGCAGGACATGGTGGACAACATCCGCGTCACGGGCAACCGGAACATCATCCTCGTCCCCGGGGCGGAAACGGGTCAGGCTGAGGGCGTCCTTCTGACGCAGGGACCACGCTTGCTGGCGGGGCGCAGCAACATTCTGTTCGACATTCACGCCTACGAACAGTGGTTGCTCGGCACGACGCCGACTTCGGTGACAGCGCGGATTCAGGCGCTGAAGCAGGCCGGCGTCGCAGTGATCTTCGGAGAAACGTCGCCGTTCAACGCGGGCGCGCAGATGGATGTCCGCGTGCTACTCGATGCTGCCGCCGCGGAACACGTCGGGGTACTGGCGTGGCTGTGGAAGGACGACGAAACGGATCGAGCGGCGCTGCGCACACGGGGGGGAGAGCCGAACGATCTTGGCAACGCGATGTGGGGAACGACGTTTCGCAGCTTTCTGCAACGGATCGCCTCCCTGCCGCCACCATAGCCGCGCGTTGCGCGGCAGCGATTGATCGGGCGGCGGCTCACGCGGCACGCACGCGCTGCGTTGTGTCAGCGCCTCGAGAGATGGGCCTCGATGCGGGCCAGTGCGGCGCCCGTGCCGTCTTCCGCGCGCACCGTTTCACCGAGTGATGCCGCCATGTCGCGCATGCGAGTATCGGTACGCATGCGGCGGATGGCGGCGGCAAGGGCGGCGGCAGTGAGGTCACGACGCCGGATCGGACCGGGCGACACGCCAAGTGTTTCGAGCCGGCTGCCCCAGAACTGTTGATCGAAACCAAGTGGCACCACCAGTGATGGCGTGCCGCTTCGGACGCTCGCGCCGGTGGTGCCGGCGCCGCCGTGATGCACGATCGCACTGCTCCGCGAGAAGAGCCACGAGTGCGGCACTTCGCGTTCGACGTGCACCGTGGACGGCAGTGCCGTGTCGCCGAGCGATCCCCATCCCTGCAGCAAGACCGCGCGACACTCCGCCTGGTCGCAGGCATCGAGCACCACGCGCGTCAACCAGTCGCCATCCTGCGGTGTCATGCTGCCGAAGCCGATGGTGACCGGGGCGTCGCCCGCTGCCAGAAACGCCGCAAGGGGCTCGCTCGGCGCGAATTCTGGTTCATCGAGGAACCACCAGCCGGTGGGCGCAATCCACTCAGGCCAGTCTGAAGGGGCGGGCAACACTGCGGGGCTGTAGGCGTAGCAGACCGGGTAGTCGGGCGTGCGCTGCGTGGCGAATGGCCCGCGAAACGGCAGTGGTCCCGCCTGCAGATTCTGTTTGCGCCAGCGATTGACGGCCGATCGTGTCGGTTGCCAGAGCAGTTGCTCGCCAACGAGATGGGAGACCCAGTTGCGCCGTTCATCGGCGGCAGACCGTGCATCGCGATACGTCAGACCCGCCACAGGAAATGCGCGGGTCGGCGTGAGCGGGGCCAGCCAACCGGCCATCACCGGCGTGCCGCGCAGTTCCTGCAGTTGCGCCGCCGCCATGCAGACGGCGCCATGCACCACCAGATCGGCGTCGGCGGTGACGGTGACCAGATCGGCCAGCAATCCATCGATCAACGACGCAAACTCGCGCCCGAATTCCCGCGCAAATCGCCAGAGGCCGGCGCGCGACCCGCCGGACAGCCAGGCGTTTGCGCCAGGCGCACTGAGCATTCGCCGCGGATCGCCATGGAGCGGACGGAAAGGCACTCCAAAGCCCTCGATCCACGCCCGGAACACCTCGTGCGTGGCGAGGGTGACGCGGTGACCCTGGCCCTGCGCGCGCAGGGCGAGGGCCAGGTACGGCTGCACATCGCCGCGTGACCCGGAGGTGACGATCACCAGATGCATGGAGAGGAAATATGGACGGGACTGGCTAGCTTTCCGGCATCATGCAGACAGAAATCATGCCACCGGGTCTCGAACGCGTCCTGACGCGCTTTCGCTCCATGGGGCGCGAAGAGAAGATGGCCAGCCTGGTGGCGTACGCGAAGAAACTCGAGCCGCTCCCGCCGGAGCTCGCGGCGCTCGATCGCGCGGCGTTCACGGTGGCCGAGTGTCAGACGCGCGTGGATCTGTTTCCGGAGGCACACGGCGGGCTGTTGCACTTCTACGCGGATGTGAACGTCCGCGAGTCACCAACCGTGGCCGCGGTGCTCGCGATTCTCTTTCAGGCCGTGAATGAGCAGCCGCCGTCGGTGACGATGGCGATCCCCAACGACATCGTCAGGCAGCTGATGCACGACATCGGACTGGCGGGTCGCGAAGTGGGGCTGAATGCAATGGTGCAGCGCCTGAAGCGGCACGCCTCCCTCGCCGCGGCGTAGGCCTCGGCAGGCCGCCGCGGTCAGCAGAGCGAGGGCCCGGGTAACGGCGGCGGAGCCCTGTCGCTATCCTTCAGTGTTCCGGGTGTTCTGCCCGGGCATCCCAGTCTCTATTTCTGCCCCGCCGATGCCGATCACGATCAAAATCAACAACAACGGTCCGCTGATGATCAGCGCCGCCGACGCTCCGTCGGTCGTCCTGACCGATGCCGAGGGTAACGTCATCCTGCTGCCCGAGGGCAAGAACGTGTTCCTGTGCCGCTGCGGCGCCAGTTCCCGGAAGCCGTTCTGTGACGGCGGACACAAGACCAGTGGGTTCGATGGCACCTGCGTAGCCGCGACCCCGACGGCCGGCTGAGCCTGTGCTGCAACGAGTCTTGAACGCGTGGGCGTGGGTGGTCCTGGTCTCGGCCGTCATCATCGGGTTCTTCGTGGTGCTGACGGTCTTCATCCTCACGGTGCCGTTTGACCGTGACCGATATCTCGCGGGCCGCATGTTCCGGATCGTCGGGGCGTCCACCGTCTGGCTCAACCCACTCTGGCAATTCCGCACCGACGGCCTGCGCATTCGTGATCCACGCAGGCCGTATGTCGCGGTCTCCAATCATGAGAGTTACGCCGACATCTTCCTGATCTCGCATCTGCCGTGGGAAATGAAGTGGCTCGGCAAGGAACAGCTGTTCAAGATCCCGTTTCTGGGCTGGATGATGTGGCTGGCGGGTGACATTCCCGTCCGGCGTGGCACCCGCGAGAGCATCATCGAAGCCATGAACGCCTGCCGCGACAAGCTGAAGAAGCGCCTGAGCGTGATGATCTTCCCCGAAGGGACGCGCTCGCCGGATGGCGAACTGCTGCCGTTCAAGGATGGGGCGTTCCGGCTCGCGATCGAGAACGCGGCACCCATTCTGCCCATTGTCGTCGCCGGTACCCGTCGCGCGATGGCCAAGCACACCTTCCAGTTCCAGCAGACCCGGGCCATCTGCCGGGTGCTGGAACCAATCGAGACGGCGGGGCTAACTCTGGCGGACCTGCCCACGCTGAAACAACGCACGCGAGACGCGATCAACGCGGCCAAGGAACGGCTTCACGTCGAGCTGGGCCTTGGCGCGAACGGGGAGCCACTCGCGCTGGGGCATCAGTCCGCATAAGTCGCCGTCGGTCAATCCAATCGGATGGGCGCGGCGTACTGCCGTGACACCTTTCCGAGACGACCGATGCCAGACACCACGCCCCCCAGCGCTGCAACGCCCGCACCGAACCCTTCGGCGACACTCATTCGGATCGCCATTGCGGCAGTGGTCCTCGTCGTGTTGGTGTTGCTCGGTCGCCAGCTCAGCGCTCAGCTGCCGCGACTGACCGCAGCGGTTGACGGCCTCGGGGCGCTGGGGCCAATCGTCTTCATTGCTGCCTACGCTGTCGCCTGCGTGGCCTTCGTGCCCGCGTCGCTGCTGACCTTGGCGGCCGGCGCACTCTTCGGTGTGGTGAAGGGCACTGTCTTTGTGCTGGCCGGGGCCACACTCGGCGCATTCGGCGCGTTTCTGATCGCACGATATGTGGCGCGCGACTGGGTGGCGCAGCGTGTGCAGAAGGATGTTCGCTTTGCCGCGATCGATCGGGCAATTGCCGAGCAGGGGCGAAAGGTGGTGTTTTTGCTGCGACTGTCGCCCGTGATTCCGTTCAATGTGCTGAACTACGCACTCGGCCTGACACAGGTGCGTGCGACCGACTTTCTGGTGGCGTCAGTCGGGATGATTCCAGGGACGCTGTTGTACGTGTACTCCGGCAAACTGGCGAGTGTCGTGGTTGGCGCCGCCGGCACCACTGCGCCGCCTCGTGGCACCGCCTTTTACGTGGTGCTTGGACTTGGCTTGGCCGCGACGGCCGCCGTGACGGTGCTGGTGACACGCGTTGCCAAGCGCGCGCTGGCAGAAGCAACCAGACCGGGCAACGCTGCAGCACGCTGAGCCACCGCCAACTTCCTCTTCTTCGGACGAAAAATGCTCCAGCACGACCATTGGGACCGTGAACTCCTCGCGAATGTGCACCCTGAGGGGTGGGTCAACCCGACGCCGGCGTCGCGATACGATTTGGTCGTGATCGGCGCCGGCACCGCCGGACTCGTGTCGGCTGCCGGCGCGGCAGGACTCGGGGCGAAGGTTGCGCTGATCGAGCGGCACCTGATGGGTGGCGACTGCCTGAATGTCGGCTGTGTGCCATCCAAGGGACTGATCAGCGCCGCGCGCGCCTGGTCGATGGCCGGCCGCGCGGCAGGGGAGTTTGCCGGGCCGGCGCTGCACGACACTGCGATCGGTGATTTCACCGCCATGATGGGCCGCATGCGACGCATTCGCAGTGACCTGAGTCCGATCGACAGCGCGGCCCGGTTTCGGGAGCTCGGTGTGGATGTGTTTCTCGGTGACGGTACGTTCGTGGATGCATCGTCGATCACCGTCGGCGGTGCCACACTCAAGTTTCGACGTGCCGTGATCGCCACCGGTGCGCGTGCCGCTGCGCCGCCGATTCCGGGGCTCGATTCGGTACCGTATCGCACCAACGAGTCGATCTTCGATCTGACCGAACTGCCGGCGCGATTGCTGGTTGTCGGTGCGGGTCCGATCGGGTGCGAGATGGCACAAAGCTTTGCGCGGTTCGGATCGCAGGTCACTGTGATCATCCGTGGCGACCGGGTGCTCCCGAAGGACGACGCGGATGGTGCGCGCATCGTGCAGCAGCAGCTGATCGAGGATGGCGTGCAGTTCGTGGTCAACGCCGAGATCGCTGGCGTCTCACGCCACGGCGATGGGATACAGATCCGGACGATGGAGAAGGGCGTTGAGTCGGTGCATATCGGCGACGTGTTGTTGGTGGCCATCGGCCGTGCGCCGAACATCGAGGGGCTGGGGCTCGAGCGGGCGAACGTCGCCGCGACCAGGACCGGGATCACCGTCGACGACCGGCTCCGCACCACCAACCCCACGGTCTACGCAGTGGGCGACGTCTGCTCGGCCTTGCAATTCACCCACGCGGCCGATTTTCAGGCCCGGATGGTGATCCAGAACGCCCTGTTCTTCGGCCGAGCCAAGGCAAGCAATCTGATCACCCCCTGGGCGACGTATACGTCACCGGAGCTGGCACAGGTTGGCCATACCGCCGAAAGCGCGGCGCAGGCCGGCGTTGCGATCCAGACCTTCACCGTCCCGCTGCACGATGTCGATCGCGCGCGGCTGGAGGGGGAAACGAAAGGGTTCTGCCGCGTGCATGTGCGGAGCGGAACCGATCAGATCGTAGGCGCGACGATCGTGGCACAGAACGCGGGTGACATGATCAGCGAAGTGACACTGGCCATGACGAACGGTCTGGGGCTCGGTGCTATTGGGAAAACGATGCATCCGTACCCCACGCAGGGTGAAGTGCTGCGCAAGGTGGCTGACGCCTGGCGCCGGACCAAACTCACGCCGTTCGTCAAACAACTCTTTCTCCGATACTTCAAACTCTTCCGATGAATCTCCTCACCCTTCGCCGCGTGACCACCACCGCGGCGCTCCTCGTCTCAGCCAGTGCGATGCAGGCACAAACCGTGGATCACAGCGCCTTCGATGGGCTGCTGAAGGCACACGTCGTGAACGGGCTGGTGGACTACGATGCGTTCAAGGCCAGCCCGGTGTTCGCTGGCTACCTGCGGATGATCGCCGCCACCAATCCGGCACCGTTACCGCGGGCCGAGCAGCTCGCCTTCTGGATCAACGCGTACAACGCGTACACGATCCAGCTGATCAATGCGAAGAACGAGCGCGAGTCGATCCGCAACGTGAACAAGTCGCTCGGCTTCCTCAAGTTCAAGGGGCCGTGGTCGGATCCGTTTGCAGTGGTGGGTGGCAAGACGTACACCCTTGACGACATCGAGCAGCGCACCATTCGCCCGACCTACAAGGAACCGCGCATTCATTTCGCGCTGGTGTGTGCGGCGATCGGGTGTCCGCCGCTGCGCAGCGAAGCGTACACCGGCGCGCGGCTCGAAGCGCAGCTGAATGATCAGGCGGTGCTGTTCCTGACGAAGACGCCGACGAAGAACCGGGTCGATGTTGCCGCGCGGACGCTGTATCGCAGTCAGGTATTCTCGTTCTCGGACTACATGCAGGACTTCGGCGGGTCGGAGGCGGCGGTGGGCCGGTTCATTGCGCGGTACTATCCGGCGGGGCCTGAGAAGACGCTGCTCGAGAGTGGGGACTTCAAGGCGGTGAAGACGGAGTATGACTGGAGCTTGAATAGCCAGGCGAATGGGCGGCGGTTGGGGTTGGTGCGGTAGGGCTCTCCTGCGCACTCCGTAGGCTCAGCGCTGGCGCTCAGGGGCGAATACCTGAACGCCAGCTTCGCTTTTGTTCTAGTGGCAGCGAGCGAGCTCCCTTCACGCGCAGCGACACCATTGGATGCCGAAGCCCTTGACGACGCGGTAAGTGAGTTGTACGCCACGGAAGCGATCCGACGCTGCGATCCACACTGTCGTTTCGCGGATGTCGAGGACGCAACCCTGGAGTGGGCGGCCTGCTTAAACACGCAGCGGCCGCGGGCGCCGCTGAGGACCGTTTGTCGGCGGAGTTCGAGGAGCAGTACGTTCGCGGCCGAATCGCTCAGACGGAGTGCCGGGCAATGCACTATCCGAGTCTCCTGAGAACCCAAGGCGGCTCAGCTGAAACCACGTGTCCATTGTGTGGTGTCAAGCCCAGAGCCTGCCATGTGTCGCCTTGACGCGGTCCCGCTGAGTGACTGCCCCGAACGCCTTGTCATGCGCCCTTGCAGTCTCAATGATCGCGCAATAGCTATATTTCTTCCGATGAGCTCATGCCGCACCTGCGACCCGCACGGTTGACTGGCTGGGGCACGCCCCTGGACCTCGGCCGCGATCGCACCCGACGTGCATACTCCTCTCTGCAGCCTTCCGCAACGACGCCACGCTTCGCTGCATACCGTCATCGGGGTCGGACTTGCCATAGGAGCAATCACGAGCTGCTCCGCCGGTGAGTCGCTTGGTCCGAACACCAAGAAGGATGGGGTCACCATTGTTGAAGGGAGCAACATTATCGACACCATCGACGCTCGGCTCGAGCGTCGCCTGGTTGTCACGCTTCTCGACAGGAACGGCAAGCGTGTCCCCAGCGCCACCGTTCGATTCAGCGCGGCGGGCGGCGCAGGATCCGGTTTGGTGTGTGTTGTCGCGACCGAGCCATGCACGGTATCAGGCACGACCGTGACCAATGACCGCGGTGAGGCGCGGGCACAAGTACAGCTTGGTACCAAGACAGGCGAAATGTGGATCATTGCGGCTGCAGATGGCTTTCCCTCAGTGGACACGGCTCGCTACACGGTGCGCGCAGGCAACGTCGCGCGCGTGGTCGCATCTACCAACGACGTCGTTCTCGATGTAGGTGCGAGCCTCGTGCTCTCCGCCCAGACGTGTGACAGGCACTGCAATCCACGCACAGAGCTTCCCGTCTTTGTTGCCGGTGCTGGAAACGCAGTAGCGCTTGATACCGCGTCTCGAACCGTGCGAGGGATCGACATGGGGACACAAAAGGTCTACGCACGGTTTGGAGCGGCGGCTGACTCGCTGGACGTGCGCGTCATTCCCTCGGGCAGGCTCTTGGGTTTTGATGGCGGTGCGCGCCCCGCGATGTATCTGTTCAACCTGAACGGCACACAGTTCCAAACGGCATTCTCGCTGCCCTTGGGCACAACGATCGGATACATCACGAGAGCGAATCGCGCACTGAATCGCCTGACGATCACCACCGGGTCACCGCTGTCATTCCGCGTCATTGACTCGTTGGGCACGACGATTCGAACCGTCGCTCACCCGGCACCACTCGCCAACGTTATCGCGTCGCGAATCACTCCGGACGGCTCGGTGATCTATGTTGCGCGCCAATCACAAGCTGGACCTGCAAACTGGCCTGCGGTCTTTCGCTCGGACCGCGACGGGAACGTGACGAAACTGATGGAGTTGCCGCAAATCGCGAGTTTCATTACCGGTGCCGACTTTTCACCTGATGGATCGCGCCTGACGTACATCGCGCTCGCAGTTGTCGGATTGTTCGAGTTGCGCGTGGTCAACCTGGCGTCAGGCGCGTCGGTGACGTTGATCCCTGACGTGACTGAGCCGAGCTTCTCTCCGGATGGGCGGCACATTGCGTACTATTCGCAGAGCTCGCCGCCGAGCGTTACCGGACGCCGGCTCGGGGTTGTCGACGTGGACGGCAGCAACAATCGCATCGTCAGCGCATCGCCAATTTATAGCGGTATCATTGCATGGTCGGGCGACGGCACAAAACTGCTCGCGCGAACTGGGGCGACCGGCGATCTCAGAGTCGTCCGGATCTCAGATGGCGCCTCCGTCACGCTCTCCCTGCGCGGCATTCCAGTCGAGGCACGATTTTCCTACCCCGTGGAGTGGTGGTGAGCGCATCGCGCTGAGGCGCACGCCTGCGATGGCAGCTGATCGCACTTGCCGGTCCCCTGACGCGATCACCATGAGAGCCAAACGAGCGGCGACACGGACAGAACGGTGACCGGGACGGGAAAATCGGTGTCAGCGCACGCATCATCGCATGTCGCCGCACGTGGCGTGGCATGCACAGCGCACGCATTTGTTCCGAAGGATCGCCACACAGGCCTCGCACGACTGATCCGCGCCCCGCGAGACCGCGGGTGTCAGCCCGCACCCGGGCCACGTACCCGGCGCGGCGGCGTGGAGCGGTCCGGCACTGGTCCCGGGGACCCAATGCTCGTGACGGGCCGAGTCGCGCTGACGAGTGACGAGCTGGCGCGGAGCGGGGCAGCCTGAGCGTCTCCGCCCGGTCGTCTCCCTGACGCACCGATCCCGCTGTTGGGCGAGCAGATCATCGCGTCGCGTCTCGCGCACGAGAAGATCGGTGCACTGGCACCGCATCCGCGCTGGCACCGCATCCGCGAAAACGCCGTCGAAGAACCGCGTGGATGTCGCGGCACGCACGGTGTATCGCAGCCAGGTGTTCTCGTTCTCGGACTACATGCAGGACTTCGGCGGGTCGGAGGCGGCGGTGGGGCGGTTCATCGCGCGGTACTATCCGGCTGGGCCTGAGAAGACGCTGCTCGAGAGCGGGGAGTTCAAGGCGGTCAAGACGGAGTACGACTGGAGCCTGAACAGTCAGGCGAATGGGCGGCGGTTGGGGTTGCTGCGGTAGGGCTGATCCATACGGCGGCTGGCGAGAATGCTGCGTCTCGTCACCGCGGCGCCCGCACCGGCCAGCTCAGCCCCGCCGAGACCATCCGGCTGTCCACCCCTGGATTCTCCCACGCGGTGAGTCCGTTCGAGGTGTGCTTCCACCGAAATCCGAGCACCAGCGCCCGATCGTGATCGAGCTCGAGCCGGACGCGCGTCCCCCATTCCGCGGTGAACGCGCGCTGCCGACTGGCCGCCACGGGGACATGGCGACTAGAGCCGACGATGCCCGCCCCGATGCCCATCTCCAACTGCACGCGTTGACCCAGCCGCGTGTTGAGGTCGAGGCCAAGTGGGACGAAGCCGACGCCATAGGAAGGCGACCGGCCGGTGACGACGTAGATGGTGGAGACGCTGGTCGTCAGAGGGCTATAATCCTCGATGTTTGACATGCGGATCACCGGCAGCAACTGGGCCGTGTAACGCAGTCGGACAGGCCCGATGCGCAACAGGTCCGTCGAGGCGCGCAGCGACAGCGCCGACTCACCGATGCCAGCGCCCTGCCCACCAAAGACCGAATTGGGGCGCGACGAGGTGACACTCTGCAGGGCGTCCAGACCCACGTCCCACGTTCCGGTCTGTGCCACCAGCCGTGTGGCGCTCACGACGAGTGCCGCAGTGCACAGACCGAGGCGCGTGCCTCGTGTCACCATCGGAGCGACGCCACGCGTGAGATCAGCCGACGGACGGCGAAGTTGCGTTCACCTTCCACCGGTGGTGGCACGGCGACAATGGTCACGCTGGCCGTTTCCATCGTGATGTTCACCGGGCGTCCGGCAGGGGTGGTGGTGGCGAGCGCCATGAATGGCGAGTAGGTGATCGTCGGCAGCTTCTCGGTCGCGAAACGCCCCTCGATGTCGACGAACAGGGCGCCGGGGCGCCCATCCACCATGACCCTGCACCAGAAGATGTATCCCCCATTGTAGATCACCGGGTCGCGTGTCCGCCCGTCGCTGTACGTGAGCCGCACGGGGAGATCGTCACCGTAGGCGACACCGATCAGCCCCTCGCCGGGAATGCGGAACGCCGTCCCCCGATCGTTCCCGAAGTCGGCGGAGACGGCATTGCTCGGCAACGCGATCGTGGCGCTGCTCCCGGCGATCGCGCGCCGGGTCACGGGCAGCTGCGAGGGTTCGAAGGCGGGGCAGGAGTCGGCCGGGAGGGGCGGGAGAAACGTTTCCAGCCGTGCGCCCGGGAGCAGTCCGAAGAAGCCAGGCTCGGGCCCGATGGCACTGCGGTCAGTACAGCCGGAGATAAGCACCACGCACAGGCAAACGAGAAAGCGCGGTCGCATCAGCATGGCACGTCGGACATCCGTACGGTCTCCAGGCGAAGTCTCCCTGCGATGGCGACTGGTCAGTCACCCCCCGGACAAAGTATGCGCATGGTCGCGCAATGTTCCAAAGGGGAACCGACAAACGCCGGAGTCGGGCTGTCCCGCGGAACCGACCGCGCGTACGCCGGAGCAACCCCCACGCGGGCCACGATCAGTGCTCGGATTGCGTGACCCCCGACTGATCGAGCAAGACGCGCATGCGGCGCAACCCAAGCCTGACGCGCCTCTTCAGCGTGCCGAGCGGTACTCCGAGATGCTCGGCAGCAGTACCCTGTGAGCACTCACGCAGGAAGACCATCTCGATCGCTTCACGCTGTTCGTTCAACAACAGCCTGAGGACACGAGACAACAGCGCATCTCGCTCGCCCAACTCGACTGCACAGACAAATGCGGTGACAGTGCATTCATCTTCCCGTGTCGACGCACGCGACGAGGAGTGCACAGTCACCGTACTTGCTCCGGAGGATCGCCACACGGCCGCGCGCCAGCGGTCCTCGCGCCGCGGCACAGCGGGTGTCAGCCCGCGCCCGGGCCACGCACCACCTGCGGGGGCGTGAGCCCGTGCGGCACTCGCCCCGGGGTCCCGGTTCACCTGGCAGGCCGATTCGTGCTGACGCGTGACGTGCAGCCGCGGAGCGGGCACAACCTGCACGTCGCCCGTGCCGTACCGCGCACGAGAAGATGAGTGCACTGTCACCGTATCGTCCGCTGGCGGCTAGTCGAACACCCCTTTACCAGGGTCGGCAGCGAACCTTCGAATCTCCCTGCGCCGACACTCGCAACGAACGGAGAGGGCAGACCGACATCACCGTCGGCCTGCCCTCTCCGCATCTATGCCTATCACGAACGCGTGATTTCGCGCTCAGGTTGTCTTCGCTGCTGTGCTACCTCGCCGCACTCGTGCGGCCGTTGCCCCCTCAGTGCGTCAACCGCGTCACCCCCGAATCATCGAACAGCACCCGCATCCGCCGCAGCCCCAGCCTGACCCGCGTCTTGACCGTCCCAAGCGGCACACCGAGTTGATCCGCCGCCGTGGTGTGCGACACGCTCTGCAGGAAAACCAGCTCGATCGCTTCACGCTGCCTCTCAGGCAGCTGCAGCAGCACACGATCGATCGTCGCGTCGCGTTCCTGCGTCTCCACGGCTCGCGCCACATCCCATCCGGTCGACCATCCGATGTTGATCGCCGTGGTATCGACCGCCGCCAGCGCTTCGGCCCGATCGCGCGCCCGATCGCGGCGCATCCGCGCCCGCACGTAGTCACGCGCGCGGCTCCGCACGATCATCGTCAACCAGCCGATCACCGAGCCTCGCTCACCATCGAAACTGGCGCAGTCACGCCACGCCTTCGCAAACGTGTCGCTCACCACTTCCTCCGCGTCGGCCTGCTCCCGAACGATCGCATACGCAATCCGAAGCAGCGGTGCGACGCAGGCCGTATGCAAGGCAGCGGCAGCCTCCGGGTCTCCATCGGCCATCCGCGCAACGAGCGAGGCATGTGGGTCGACGACGGGGGCGGGCGCGGAGTGGAGGGCCGGCGCGGTCCACGCAGCAGTGCGGCACTCGACCAAAGGGTTCAGAATCACGGCAGGGCTCGCTATTGGGACGTCCCGGGCTCAAATTCACCGGCAGACGCCTGGGTGGGTAGGTTGTCTCTCGGACAAGGGGAGAATCGGCCTTTGCGCGGTAGCGGTAAATGATGAGACTCACTACCTGAGCACCTTGCACGACATGTCGCGCACCGCCGCTGAAATCGAACTTGGGAATCTCAGAAAAGCGGACGAGATCTACGACCGCGTCGCGCTGCTCTCCCGCCGTCTGTTCGTGCAAGACACGATCCCCGACATGGACGGCTTCGTGCGCGAAGCGGAGCTGTTGCTCCGCGGTGTGAACAGCGCCGATGTCGTGCTCGGCATATTCGATCACAACAAATACAATCCGGTGATCGAGATCGGCGACGGAAACTTCTGGGGACCGATGCCCCAGGTGTCGCAGGATGAGCGGATGCGATTGCTCTTTTCGCTGCTCGATCCGGACTACGCTGCCTTCCCGGCCGAGTCGGTCAAGTGGCTGTCACGCGTGCTGGGTGCCATATCGTTCGAGAACCGCCAGCTGATCGAGATCTTCCATTGCGGCATTGCCTATCGGCGCACGGATGATCGTCCGATTCGTCTCTTCTCGAAGAGTATCCCGATTCACTACTCGGCCGACCGGCAGTTCACGTTCACGTTCAACTACGCGCAGAACGTGAACCACCTACTCAAGCCGAGTTTTCGGGACTACTGGATCCGTGTCAAGTACGGGCCCAATGGATCGCAAGTGCAAACCCTCCACTCGGCGGATCTCCGCGAGGTCGAGGCGCGCGATCTGCTCAGCCAGCGCGAGAAGGAGATTCTCACCCAGATCGCAGCGGGCCTCGAAACCAAGGATATCGCTGACCGGCTCGGGATCAGCATCAACACCGTCGGCAATCATCGCAATAACATGGTCCAGCGCCTCGGTGCGCGGGACACAACCGCACTGATGCAGCTCGCGAAGATGGCCAGCCTCATCTGAGTGCAGTGGCGGGTCAGTCATGGAGCGATGGCACCGCTAGCTCTTCACCGGCAAGAGTCGCGTAGTACCGATCCCGGATGCCGAGCGCGTTGACTTCGCACATCGACACCAGTTCGCCATTCACGGGTACGTGAAAGATGCACTGTGCCAATCGTGCCTGACCTTCATCGGTGGCCATTTCATCGGCGCTCATGAAGTGATGACTCACCATCACCAGCGGCTGCACCTGCAAC
>JANPFJ010000031.1:0-6732 GCA_031423355.1 Gemmatimonadaceae bacterium
GCAGCGCGGCCTGCGTCTTGGCCGGCGCGCGGTTGATTTCGTCGGCGAGCAGAATGTCGGCGAAGAGTGGCCCGGGGCGAAACTCGAATCGGCCATCGCCACCACGGAGCACCGAGGTGCCGGTGATGTCGGCGGGCATCAGGTCAGGGGTGAACTGAATCCGGCCGAACCGGACGCCACAGGCGCCGGCCACCACACGCACCAGCAGCGTCTTGGCCACGCCCGGCACGCCCTCGAGCAGCACGTGCCCACGCGCCAGCAGCGCGGCCAGCAGTTCGTCGATCGCCAGATCCTGTCCCAGGACGCGGCGACGGATCGCGGAGCGGAGGGCCTCGACAGCGTCGGCCGGAGAAAATGCGAAGTCAGGCGAGGTCATGAGCAGGTGGAGTGGTCGGTCACGGAGTCAGGCACTCCGAATCAATGTGCGCTGCTGCGGTGCGCAGCGCAGGAAGGTCCGAGGGTTCCACGGGGGCTTCGATCGCCCGCGTCAACCGCGCCGCATCATCGGCGATGGCGGGATGCCGCTCCGCAAGTGCCGCAAGAAACACCGTGTCGTCGAGGGTGCGCCAGCGTCCTGCCGCGTGACGCCGCCGGATTCCGCGTGCGAGCATGCGAGCCACCGTGCGTGTTCCGCGCACCGCGTGCCACGCCGTGGCCAGCGCGTCGACATGTTCGAGTGCGGAACGCCGCTCCTCGCGTGCGCGATAGACTGGCGCCAGCGTGCGGCGGCCCTGCGCCAGCAACAGCAGACACACCGCGCCCATCAACGTGAGAACCATTCGGCCCGGCCCCGTGCCAACCAGCCACTCGGTCAGCACCACGCCCGGCCCATCGGTTCGCAGTCCCTGATAGTATTCGGCGAAGATGATCGTGCGTTGTCGACCCTTCGACAGATACTCGAGGCCGCGCACAACCGTCAGCGCTGAACCTTGTGCGCAGTTTCGCATCTGGTCGGTGCGCAGGATGTCCGGATCGGCGAGCGCAACGACCCGGCCGGCGGCGAGCGGGAAGGCGACGACGGTGGGTTCGAACTGCGGCGTTCGGATCGTGTCGAGTGGGAAGGCGGGTCGCGTGATTCGCGCACGCACGGAGTCGTGCACCGCATCGTCCGGTGATTCGGCGACATCCGCACCGGGACCGCGTCCGCGCACATCGCTCGAGAGGAGCGTGATGGCCGCCGTCGGATATGGTGCTTCGCGGGGGCCATCGCTCGTCGTATCGCGGTCCGTGACGAAGGTGAGCATCCGCGGTCGCACGCGCAGCGACTGGAAGGCATCCGTTGCCGTCGGACAGGCCCCCAGCGGTGTCGCCGCCACGAATCCCGCCGGGCCTTGTTTCAAGCCAAGGACCGTGAGCAACCGGAACGGCTCAGCTCCCGAGGGCGCCACCAGCAGTCCGGCACCACGACGGACGACGTCGAGCAGCGCCTCACGTTCCGCGGGCTGCATCGCCGTCGGCCCGCCGAATACCGCGTAGATCACCGACGTGTCGAGCGGGGCGGTGAGTGGCAATCCCGTCGTCCGTACCTGCCATCCCAGTGCGCGCGCGAGGTCCGATGCGAGTCTCGCATTCCCGGGGCCGTAGCGCAGCGTCGTCAGCCGCGTTTCCGTCGCGTTGTCGCTCACTGGGGTCAGCAGCACCACCAGGCCAACGAGGCCAAGCAGGATGCCGAGCGTGATCAGCGTTCCGCGCCGCGCCCGCCGCCGCGCAGTTGCGTCGTCGTCGACAATGGCGACCGGCGTCACTGGGGTGTCTGCCATCAGGCCGCCTGCGCAGGTGTCGGCCTGGCGGACAGTGCCAGCAGCGGCGCGGCCAGGGTTTCCAGATGAGCGTAGCGTGTTGCATCGCAGTACCCGTCGCCGTATGCGACGATATCGTAGACCCGCGCGAACGCCTGGTACGGCAGGGCCAGGCCGTCCCCCGAGCTGCGGAGGTCGCGTCCGTAGTCGCCGACGGTCTTTGACGGATGGCGCCGCACGCGCTTCTGTTCGACCAGTCGTGTGACGATGGCCGCATGCAACAGATGCGCGGCATCGGCGAAGGCACCCTGGGCCGAGAGGCCGCGTGCCTGCGCCAGTTGTTCGTCAGCCGTGATCGGTACTTCGCGTCGGCTGGCGGCTTCGCGACGGGCTCGCGCCACCAGGATTGCACGAATGATGCTCGCGGCAATGGCGACCGCGATCAGCGACAGCGAGATCAGGTACGTGCCGCGACTGCCGCTGGCCTGCGTGAACAGGTCGCTCAGCAGACGACTGAACCAGTCCCAGAATCGCGAGAACAGGGTCGTGGTGAGGTTCTCGCGGTAGCCGCGCTCGAGCACGATACGCGAAATCGTGTCGCGCACCGCCGCCGCTGGAATTGGTGTCTGAAGCAACACCTGCGCTCAGCCTGCTGTGAGCGACGTCGATCCGGCCAGTGCATCGAGGGCGGCGTCCAGATCCGCCCCCTCGCGCCGCACGCGCAAGTCGGCGTAGGTGAGCAACATGATGCTCCCGACAATCGGAATCACGGGGATCATGATCACGCTCATCAGCGCGGCCACCAGCTGCTGCTGGTCCTGGAACGCGGCCAGCAGGCCGGCGAGCACCACATACACGACCCCGACGATGACCAGCACCAGTCCATACGTCTTCGCCAGCAGCAGGTAGCTGCCACTCGAGAGTGCGTGGGATCGCTTCAGCGCATCAACCGGTCCAATCCGTTCGGCGATGATGAGCGACGTCATCACCGCCGATCGTGCGAAGACCGTCAGAAATACGAACATGATGCAGAAGAGGACCACGATCGCCGCCAGTACGGCGCCAATCGTGGCGGCCGTCCCCGACTTGCCCAGCGCGGCAGCGGTGGCTCCGCCCGACGCGACCAGGAATGCGGCAACCGCAATCACGGGGAGCGCAACGATGATCAGGACCAGCAGCAAGAGGATGTTGGAGCCGAGCAGTGCAAAGAGCCGCCTGAACGCCGAGAGAAAGGCGTTCCAGACCGTCGGCAGCGGCTCACCGCGCAAGAGCGCCAGTGCACCGGCGATGATCGCGCCGGATTGCACGGTGGCGAATGCGTACGTCAGGATCGTGAGCGGGAAGAGCGAGGCCTGTTGCCGCAGCATCGCCACCGGATCGGTTGGCGTGGCCGGAAACAGGATCAGGGCGATGACCGACTGGATCAGCCCGGGAATCGCGCCGATGGCCGCGATCCGGAGGAAGTAGCCGAACTGCGGTCGGATCAGTTGCACAGCGCCGTCGACAATTTCGGTCGCCGATCGGGGGGGGAGCGGCGGCAGGGCAGGGACGGGCACGGTGACGTGAGCAGGGCGTGGGGGCCAGTCCGTCCGCAGGCGGGCAGGCAGGCTGGCTTTGGAACGCAACTGCATGATACCGTGCCGGACTGCGGCGGAGTACTCGATTCCGCGCTCCTGCAATGACCTCGCGTCGCCCGCTGTGTCGCGAAGGGCTCCCGAACGCTGTGCGGCACGTACGCCACAGTTCAGGCAGCTTCTGTCGTGCCCGTACCATAGCCCGGGGTTCGACGGGCGGGTCATTTGGTTCGTTAAGTCAATGAAACGATGGCACTTAGCGGATTTCACCGACCCCTCGTCCGTGCCGCCACTGGAGGGAACGAGCCTTGCTACGATGCGACGTCATCCAAGGATTCCGTCGTCCTCCGTCCCATGTTTTCCAGGAGCAGTGTCATGAGGATTCGTAGTTTCTCGCGCATCGCGGTACTCGCGGCAGTGTCCGCAGTCCTCGCTGCTCCGCGCGCGGTCGATGCACAGCGCGTTTCGTCGGGGGTTGGTCCGAATGGCATGGCATGGCAGGCGACGAATCGCATCGTTGGGGTGACGTCCACGGGCACGATCGCCAGCGGTGGCAATCCTCTTTACACGGCGCCGGCGGGCCCGGGTCAGGCGTACAGCGGTGTGGTCACGCTGATCATGCGGTACGCCAACGGCGACGCATTCATCTGCAGCGGCACCCTGCTGCCGGATCGGCAGTCGATCCTGACGGCCGCGCATTGTGTTTCCGACGGTGCAGGAACCGCGAACCCGACTTCGACGACGGTGTATTTCCCGGAAAGCGACGTCGACGGCGTCCCTTTCGCCTCCGCAACGGCAGCATCGCGCACCGTCACCCAGTACATCGTGCATCCGCAGTACACGGGTGAAGTGATCGACCAGAATGACATCGCCGTCCTGCGCCTGTCGGCCCCGGCGCCGGCCTCGGCCCTGTCGTACGGCTTGTTCGCCCCGACGAATCTGACTGGGCTCGACTTCAACGTGGCGGGATACGGCGGACGCTCGAATGCTGGCGGAAACGTTGGTGCAAATCTTGGCACCGGCCGCCTCCGTCAGGGCAACAACCGCTACGACTTCCGCTTTGGCGATTCTGATTTCGGTGGATTCTGGACCCAGCGCGATGCCGCCGGCGAGAACTTCTTCGGATTCGCGGAAATCGGCGAGTCCTACGTCTCCGATTTCGACAACGGCCTTGCCGCCAACGA
The DNA here is from genome assembly GCA_031423355.1 of Gemmatimonadaceae bacterium. GTDB lineage: Bacteria > Gemmatimonadota > Gemmatimonadetes > Gemmatimonadales > Gemmatimonadaceae > JACMLX01. Next base: position 4,498 of record JANPFJ010000031.1, read on the forward strand.
CACCTCGTGTCGCGTTGCGGCCGCAATCGGCACGCTGAATGCGGCGAGCGCCAAGTATTGCAACCTGGGCCTGGGTGCGTCTGAAGTCAGCGTCGCTGGCGGAGACTCTGGTGGTCCGCAGTTCCGGAATGGCATGATCGCATCGGTCACGTCGTATGGTCTCTCGTTCGGGACCGGCTTCGGCGATATCCTTACCGGACTGAACAGCAGCTTCGGCGAGTTCAATGGCTTCGTGCCGGTGTACATCCACAAGGATTTCATCAACAACTCGCTCGTACCGGAGCCGGCCACGTTCGCCTTGATGGCCGCCGGACTGGTCGCCCTGCTCGTGCTGTCGCGCCGTCGCCGCCTGTCCTGATCGACGTTGCAGGTTCGTAGTTGGTACGCAGGGCGCGACCGGTATCGGTCGCGCCCTGCTTTTTTTGTGCTAATCTCCGAGTGGATGAGTCACCTGCGGACGGCCTCCGGGCGCACGATCGCTGGTCAGCATCCCGGCGGATCGCAGACACCTCACCGCGCGTTCAGTCGTTTGCTGGCGCCGGTTCGCTTCCTCGTTTCTTCCCGAATCGCATGAAAAGACTCGTGTACGTCGCCATGTCTGGCTGCCTCCTGGCCGGTACTGCCAGTTGCGGGGAGACACCGCTGAAGGAGCAGACTGCGACGGTCGCAAGAGTTGGAACGCGGGAGCTTTCGGTCCAGACGCTCACCGAGCTGCTCGGCCAGTCAAAGGTCCAGCTCCGCACGGAAGAAGCGCGGACGATCGTCGATCTGTGGATCGACTACCAACTGCTCACCAGGGCCGCCGCCAACAACGATTCGCTCGGCGAACAGCGCCTGCTCGACAAGGCGATATGGGCCCAGGTCGCCAACTCGCGTGCGCGCGAGTGGTACCAGCGGGTCAGCAAGACATGGCCACTGACCGTCGGTGACCCCAAGGCGATGTATGACGCGGGTCAGATTCTTGCCGTTCGCCAGATTCTTCTCGCGGTCCCTCAAGCCGCACTGCCGATGCAGCGCGCGGCGATCCGGCAAGGCGTCGACTCACTGCGGCGCGCGCTGACGCCTGCCAACTTTGCCGAGAACGCCCGCAAGTACAGCGCCGACGAAGGGTCAGCGCGTGACGGTGGCCTGCTTTCCCCGTGGCCGGCGAGGCGAAACATCATGGTGCCGGAGTTCGAGGTTGGCGTCCTCGCCACCCGACCTGGCGCCATCTCCGGATTGATCTCAACGTCGTCAGGTGTCCATTTCGTCTACCGGCAGACATACGCCGAGGCCGCAGCGCCTGTCGCAGCGCTCGTGAAGCAACTCGCGGTACAGCAGGCCGAGAGTACCTATTTCGCCGGACTCGAGTCGGCGAACGACGTACGAGTGTCAGCCGATGCGCCACGATTGGTTCGGAGAATCGTGGCCAATCTCGCCACGTACGCCGACAGCACCATGGTCCTCGCGACCACGAAAGGCGGTGACTTCACGGCTGGACAGCTGGTGCGCTGGGTCAGCGCCTATCCACCCGAACAAGCCATGCAGGCTCGGCTGGCGAACGCACCCGACACACTCGTCCCCAAGGTCATCCGCGATCTGGTACGCAATGAACTCTTTCTCAAGCAGGCTGACAGCGCCGGCGTCCAGCTCGTGCCTGAGGAGATCGCCGGCTATCGCACGGAGCTGCGCAATTTCGTGTTGAGCGCGTGGGGAACACTCGGCATCGCACCACAAATGCTGCCTGATAGTGTGCGGCAGCTGCGTCCGGAGGCACGCGAAGCGCTGATGGCGCAGCGCATCGACGCCTTCTTCTCCAGCATGGTCGCGAAGCAGGGGTTGACGGTCCAGATCCCGAGGCCATTGCGTCAACTCCTCCGCGCGCGTTACCCCGACAGCGAGATGTTCACCGCGAACCTCGAGGCCGCACTCGACGGCGCAGCGCGGGTGCGAGCCGCGGCGGATTCGGCGCGCAACGCCAACGCGCCACCTGCTGCCATGCCGGCGCTCCCGGGAACGCCACCCCGCGCCACAGGGGCCACCAAGCCGAAGGCCTGACACACATTGGGGACCTCAATGCGCAGTGCGCGCTTCCGTCTCCCGCAGCACTCGAGGTCAGAATGTCACGACGTTGGAACCAGAGACGATCGCAATGTGACAACCGTCGGCATCGGGGCCAAGGCGAATTGACGCGCGACGCGACTTGCCGTCCTTGCGCAAAATGACGAGGTAGGCCGCACCCTCCGGCGTCAGTCG
>JANPFJ010000032.1:0-4537 GCA_031423355.1 Gemmatimonadaceae bacterium
CGATCCGGAGTCACAAATCCCGGTCGCTGACCGGAAGGCGAACTTCGAGATGCTGAAGGAGCTGCATCAGCTGAACGGCCGACTGGGCGATGCAGTGGCGTCAGCAAAGCAGATGCAGACGCAGCTCGGCGCGATCCGAAATCAACTGGCTGATTCCGCCAGGACGCCAGCGGCGTTCCGTGCGACACTGGACAGCATCACGCAGGAGTTCGCGCCGCTCCGGAAGAAGTTCCTGATCACGAACGAAGGCGAAGAGATCGACTTCACGGCCGATTTGTTCCGGTCGGTCCTGCCCTTCAAGGTGGGCGGACTGGCGGGCGACCTCCGTGGCTTCCTGGCGGGGCCGAGTGCGCAGAACCTGAAGACACTGGACGACGTGAGGAGCGAAGTGCCGACGGCCGTGGCCGAGACGAATGCGCTGGTGGCGCGGTTCGTCGCGTTCGTGAAGCAGCTCAGTGATGCGGGCGTGTATCCGGTGATGCCGAAGGTGGTGAAGTAGCGGCCCCACGTCAGGCGAGGGGCGCCGGGTCACCCATGCAGATGAATGCGCCCCAGTGTCGTGGCGCCGGATACGTCAGCTCGAGCGCCAACTGCGCGTCGCGCAGCGCATGGAACGTGTTGCGCTGGCGCTGAGGGACCTGGCGCTGACGACATGAGCCAGCGCGACTCCGCCTACGCGGCAGCTGCCACCGGCTTTCGCGCGTACAATCCATAGGCCGCGATCAGCGCGTAACAGACCGCAGGCAGCGCCAGCGACACCTTGAGCGAACTGGCATCGGCAATCAAACCTGTGAGTGGCGGGATGATCGCGCCGCCAACGATGGCCATGGCGATGATGCCAGAGCCTTCCGCCGCACGCTTGCCGAGCCCCTCGCTCCCCAGTGTGAAGATGGTGGGGAACATGATCGAGTTCATCAGGCCGACGGCGAGCAGCGACCACCCGGACAGCCAGCCGGAGCTGAGTGCGGAGATGAGGATCAGCGTGATGGAGCCAGCCGCGACCGACGCCAGCACCTTGCCGGGTGAGACGAGGCGCAGCACTGCGGCGCCGATGAAGCGGCCAATCATCGCGCCGCCCCAGTAGAACGCGACATGCTTGCCCGCTTCTTCAGCACCAAAGCCGAGCACATCCGCCTGCATCAGGTAGTTGACGATCAGCGAGCCGATAGCCACTTCTGCACCAACGTACAGGAAGATGCACGCTGCCCCGAAACGGAAGCGCGGTCGCTTCAGCAGGTCGAATGACTGCATGATGCTCCCGCTCTCCTCGACCACGTTGGGCAGGCGATTGCGACGCGTCCAGACGACCGCGGCGACGATCACCAGCGACGCGGCCAGCGCGAGATAGGTGTTCACCACCACCTGCGTTTCCGTCGTCCGGTAGGCATCCAGTGCCGCACCCGACAGTGTGGCGGGATCGATACGCGCCAGGCTGCCGAGGATCACGATGGACCCAACGATCGGGAAGACGGTCGTACCGAGGGAGTTGAATGCCTGCGCGAAGGTCAGCCGGCTCGACGCGGTCCGCGGATGCCCGAGCATCGAGATCAGCGGATTGGCGACGACTTGCACCATCGTGATGCCCGCCGCGAGGACGAACAGGGCGAACAGGAAGACGCCGAACTGCCCCGACTTGGACGCCGGGATGAACATCAGGCACCCGGCCGTCATGATCAGCAACCCGATCGCCGCCGACCGCATGTAGCCCGCCTTGCGGACGATGGAGGCCATGGGAACGGAGAAGATGAAGTAGGCGGCGAAGAACGCCGACTGCACCAGAAGCGCCTGGAAGTAATTGAGCGTGAAGAGGTCCTTCAGCTTCGGAATGATCACATCATTCAGGCTGGTGATGCCACCGAAGATGAAGAACAGCGCGAAGACGAAGATCTGCAGATCTGGCGCGTCGACGCCCTCACCGGTATCGGCTGACGTAGTGGTCGATTGCGAGGGGGCGAGCGCCATGAAGGGTCCTTGAGGTTCGGGGAGAGTACTCAATACGAGGTCTTGCAACCGTCAACATGCATCTTCACGCTGCGCCATTCGCGTGAGCGATGCACCGCACCGTACCAGCAGCAATCTGCCGGCACCATGGGGACGAGTCGATCGACCCCAGGCTCACGATTCAACGGCAGGCGATGACCTTGCGGACAGGCCATCACGGTGACGGTGTGACGTGCCGGCAGCCCGACCGCGCCACTCCTGTCCTCTCCTGCCGTTGCGGCACAAACCGGCAGCCCGACCGTGACGGAGATCATAGGCATGGTCCCGCGCAATCGGGAGTGTCACCGTCGATTGACTTGGAACGCGGGAGCCCTGGGCACCGCCACGAGCGATTTCGGCGCCCCGGTGAGCTGCACGGAATGCGCGAAATCGTCTGCGCCGAGGAGGCGACCGACCCCCTCCCCTGGCATCGCTCCCGGACTGTTCCGGCTCGCACGCGGCCAACCGATACGGGGACCTTCGCCAGGCCCCGCAGCGCCGGTTACATGATGCGCGCTCCCTGCACGCGCATCGTCGCTGCTGCGCGCCTCCCGGGCCCGAGCGGACAAGGCGCAGATCCGGCCCCCGCCGCTTTGCTTGAGCATTGGCCTTCCCGGGACTAGCCTACCAGCGTGCTCTGCCCCGCGCCCGCCTCGATGCGACATCTCCCCGCCAGCTTTTGATTGCGATGACCACACCCGCGAATGCGTCGGCCGAGCCCCGCGTTCTGCGCGCCGCAGGCGCCGACGCGGGCGTCACCACGTTGCCGGCCCTCGACACGGCAATCCTGATCCCGTGCCACAACGAGGCGCACTCGATCACGCGGGTGATTCGCGATTTCGCGGCGGCCATGCCCGCGGCACGCATCTTCGTGTACGACAACTGCTCCACCGACCAGACGGCTGAACTGGCGCGTTCCGCCGGTGCCATCGTTCGCAGCGAACCGTGGCCCGGCAAGGGCAACGTGGTGCGCCGCATGTTCGCCGACATTGATGCCGATGTCTATATCATGGCAGATGGCGATGGAACGTACGACGCCAGCATGGCAGTCCGCCTCGTCGAATGCCTGGTGCACGAGCATCTGGACATGGTCGTCGGGACCCGCAGCGCGATCTATTCGAATGCACATCGCCAAGGGCACGGCATTGGCAACCGCGTCTTCAACGGCGCCTATCGAACGCTGTTCGGCCCGCTGTTCTCGGATGTTTTCTCAGGGTATCGAGCCTTCTCGTATCGGTTCGTGAAGAGTTTTCCGGCCGTCTCATCGGGTTTTGAAATCGAGACGGAGATGTCGGTGTTCGCGAGTCAGCTGCGGATGCCGATCGCGGAAATCGAAACGAAGTACGGTGAGCGTGACGCTGGGTCCCAGAGCAAGCTGCACACGGTCCGCGATGCGCTGAAGATCTCCCTGACGTTCATGATTCTCTTCAAGGAGATACACCCGGCACGGTTCTTTGGTGGCATTTCGCTTGTCCTGGCTACCAGCGCGCTGATTCTCGCCTATCCCCTGCTCACGACCTACCTCGCGACGGGACTCGTGCCGCGACTGCCGACGGGAGTCCTTGCCACCGGCGTAGTCCTGCTGGCCGCGATCTCACTGGTGTCAGGCTTGATTCTCGACAGTGTTGCGCGCGGACGGCTCGAGCAGAAGCGCCTGCACTACCTCGGGATCGCACACCTGCGCCGGTGGCGCGATTACTGACCCCATCGGAACCGGAGCGCAATCGCCGCGCGTCGGGGCTGTGACCACTCTTCCCTCCTGCCGCCGCGCAATGCCGCCGTCCCGCTGATGAGTGATCCGTACGTCGGACGCGAAAACCTCGAGGCGATGAAACTTGCGCGCAAGTACAATGCGCACCTCGTACAGTTGGTCCGTAATGCAGCCCCCGGCACGACGGCGCTCGATTTCGGCGCCGGTGCCGGCGTGTTTTCCGCGGCGCTTCGAAACCTGGGGACCGTCGTCACCTGTGTCGAACCCGATGCCGAACTTCGGGGAGAGCTCCGTGCGATGGGGTTTACCGCCCATCACGGATTGAGCGAAGTCCCTGCCGCATCACTCGAATATGTGTTCTCGCTCAATGTGCTGGAACACATCGAAGACGATACGGCCATCATGGCGGAGCTGTTCGCACGGCTGCGACCCGGCGGGGCACTGCTCCTGTACGTCCCCGCGTTCGACATGTTGTTCAGCGCGATGGACCGACGAGTCGGCCACTTCCGTCGCTACCGACGGCGCCCGCTGACCGCAGCGCTCCGTGCTGCAGGTTTCGAGATCTGCGATGCCCGGTATGCCGACAGCCTGGGCTTTCTTGCGACGCTCGCCTACAAATTCATCGGCGATCCCGCCGGCGGACTGAACGTGCGCAGCCTGACCACGTACGACAGGTATCTGTTTCCCTGCAGTCGGATGCTCGATCGCCTGATCGCCGGTGCCTTCGGCAAGAACCTCGTGGTCGTGGCGCAGAAACCCGTGCGGGATACCTAGCGCCTCGCGGCGACCTCCCGGTCCGCAGTCCTCCGTCCCCGCCATGCGCAAACTCCTGTCTCGTGCCGATCA
>JANPFJ010000033.1:0-1882 GCA_031423355.1 Gemmatimonadaceae bacterium
GTCTTCGTGCCTGCCCGTTCGATTCGTCGCGTGAATACGAAGCATGTGTGCTTTCTCCAACGAGGCGGGCAGGAAGGCACTGTCAGACCCCCACCCCACATTGCACCGCAACCCAGTCCGCACTACCATCCCCTCGTACCTCCGCGGCGCTTTCTAGCGATTGGTGGCCGCGTTACAAATGCAGCTAAACCGCTCCCCGTCCATTCCATCGGCCCGGCAGCGAGTCTCGCGCGCCGGGCCTTTCTGTTTCCCGCAGTTCCCGCACTTCCCGCCGTACGTCGCGACTTGAACGGCCAGCTTGTGGCGCGACGCTAAAGAAGTCCACTAAACCGGACCACCGACTCTTTGCCGGCCGGCAATGCGTCACACTCTGCGCAGTTCCTGCGCGGAGGAACACCATGGCAGCACCCCGCAGTTCCTGCGCGGAGGAACACCATGGCAGCACCCCGCTCCCTCCTCCGCCCACTCGGCGTCGTCGGCTACGACGCCCTCGAGCCCGCGCTCCTCGCCGCACTCGCCACCGAAGAACCGCTGCTGCTGGTCAGCGATCACGGCGCCGCGAAAACACTGCTGCTGGTGCGACTCGCCGAAGCACTCGGCCTCACCCTCCGTCACTACAACGCAAGCATCCTGCAGTTCGACGACCTCATCGGATTCCCCATCCCCGATGAGCACGGCGCCATTCGCTACGCCGCACCACCGGGCGCGATCTGGGACGCCGAAGTCGCGTTCTTCGACGAGATCGGCCGCTGCCGCCCGGATGTGGCGAACAAGCTGCTTCCCATCATCCACGAACGACTCATCCAGGGCATGGCCATCGACCGCCTGCGCTATCGCTGGGCCGCCACCAATCCGCCGCCCGATGCGCAGGACGACGACCGCCACGGTCGCTACGACGGCGTCGAAACGCTGGACCCGGCACTGGCCGATCGCTTCGCGTTCATCGTGTCGCTGCCGCGCTTCGCCGACCTCGGTGACGCCGATCGTCGACTCATCATCAGCGGCATTGGCGACACGCCCGATACACAGGCCGGCAACACGGTGCGCGAACTGGTGCACACCACCAAGGCGCTCATTGCCACCGTGCGCGCCGAGTCGGGCGAAGCGCTGGCCACGTACGTGGACGTGCTGATCACCAAGCTCAGCGCCGCGAAAATCGCTATCGGGGGACGCCGCGCGGCCATGCTGTTGCGCAACATGGTGGCCGTGCGCGCCGCGCATCTGGCACTGGGGCTGCCCGGCGACGAACGCGCCTGCCGCTCGGCGTTGCTGTCGTCCATTCCCGATGTGGTGCGCACGCGTGTGTCGCGCGCCACGCTGCTGACGGCACACGAAGCCGCGTGGCGCGAAACATCGATGGCCGACGACGACCCGCGGCGCACGCTGCTGTCGGTGCGCGACCCGCTGCGACGCGCGCTGCTGGCACTCTCACTGCCCGGCATCACACAACACCTTCGGGGCGAGGCGCTGTGCACCGCGCTGGCGGACCTGCCACCGGAAGAGCGCCGGATCGTCGCGTGGACCGTGTTGCCGGCGGTGCTCGACACGAACGTCATCCCGGCCATCGCCGTCGAGACGGTCGCGTCGCTGGTGTGGGGGATCGCCTTCAATGGCGCGATAATGAGCGGCCTCGGACCAACGAGTTGGAAGCCAATTAGGCGTCGAGGACACTGAGAATCTTGCCGACCAGACACATATGGAGTGTTGGTAAGGCAGGTATCCTCCCGACCTCAAGCGATGGAAGTATCGCGAAATGGCAAAGTGTTCATCTGTATCAGAGATACTTTCACCACGGCGTAGCCTTGAAGCTCTTTCACGTTCGCAGGGACGCTTCGACATCAACGCTGCCGTTCGTTGCCTGAGGACGACCGCTCGCAGCCAG
>JANPFJ010000034.1:0-23165 GCA_031423355.1 Gemmatimonadaceae bacterium
CGCCCTGCATCAGTGATGCCCTCCATGATCGTTCTTCATCTTCGGCGGGACGATTTCCTTCACTTCGGCAATCGCAATCACGGGCATCTGCTTGATGAAGAGCAGGAACCACATGAAGAACCAGCCGAACGAGCCCACCAGAAAGCACATGTCGATCCAGCTCGGCGTGTAGTGCGTCCACTGCCACGGCTCGAACTCGTGGCTGAGGGACGGCACCACGATCACGAACCGCTCATACCACATCCCGATGTTGATGATGATCGAGAGGATGAAGAGCCAGGTCGGATTCCGCCGCAGCTTCTGCGAGAACAGCGACAACGGGAAGACCATGTTGCAGAGCAGCAGGATCCAGCCGGCCCACCACCACTGCCCGAAGACGCGATTCCAGAAGTACTCCTGCTCCGGTGCCACGCCCGAGAACCAGGCGATGAAGAACTCGGACAGGTACCCTGAGCCCACCATGATCGACGTGAAGAGCACGACCTTGGCCGTGGCGTCGAGGTGATTGAGCGTGACGTAGTGCTCGAGGTTCCACCACTTCCGGATCGGGATCAGGATGGTCCAGACCATCGCGAACCCGGAGAAGATGGCGCCGCCAACGAAGTACGGCGGGAAAATCGTGGTGTGCCAGCCCGGCGTGAGGGCCATGGCGAAGTCGAAGGACACGACCGAATGGACCGAGAGCACCAGCGGCGTGCTGAAGGCCGCGAGGAACATGTACATCTTGGCGAAGTGACGCCATTCCCGATCGGTGTTCTTCCAGCCCAGCGACAACATGGCGAAGATCCGCTTGCGAATCGGGTTCGTCTCCTTGTCGCGCATGACCGCGAAGTCAGGGATCAGACCGAGATAGAGGAACGTCGTCGAGATCGTGAGATAGGTCGAGATCGCGAACACGTCCCAGAGCAGCGGGCTCTTGAACTGCGGAAACAACAGGCGCCAGTTCGGATACGGAATCAACCAGAAGAACTTCCACGGCCGCCCGATGTGAATGATCGGGAACAGGCCGGCCGTCATGACCGCGAACACCGTCATCGCTTCCGACGCGCGATAGATCGTGGTTCGGAATCCGGCGCGGAAGAGATAGAGGATGGCCGAGATCAGCGTCCCGGCGTGGCCGATACCGACCCAGAACACGAACGTGATGATGTAGACGCCCCACATCACCGGCGGCACGTAGCCGGCGTTGCCGAGACCCCAGTAGATCTGATACGTCCACGCCGAGGCACCCACGAGCATCGCCGCGATCGCAAGGCCAAGTCCCATGAACCACTTGGAACTGGGCTTGAGTGTCGCGAGGATCTCGTTGTCGACCTGCTCGAATGAACTGACAGCGGGAACCTGAATTCCCGCCGACGGAATGTTCGGGCGCTTGATCTTGCCCTGCACTGGCTTCGCAGTCGTTGCCATTCGGGTCAGGCCTCGACCGTGTGATTGATCTTCTTCAGATAGACCACGGCCGTGTAGGTGTTGAGCACCTCGAACACGTGGTACGCTCGCTCGTCCTCGACCTGCTTCGCCACCGTCCACGTGGGGTCAGCGGCGTCACCAAACGTGATGGCCTTCGACGGACAGGCTTGGGCACACGCGGTGGTGAACTCGTCGGCCTGCAACGGACGCTGCTCGAGATCGGCCCGCGTCTCGGCCTCGCGAATACGCTGCACGCAGAAGGTGCACTTCTCCATGACGCCCTTGCCACGGACCGTGACGTCCGGGTTGAGCTGCATCTGCATCGGCTCGGGGAAGGCGTACTGCCGACGGCCGGGCTCGCCGTACCCGAACCAGTTGTAGTAGCGAACCTTGTACGGGCAGTTGTTGCTGCAATACCGGGTGCCGACGCAGCGATTGTACACCTGGACGTTCAACCCGTCCGGCGAGTGGTACGTCGCGTACACCGGGCACACCGGCTCGCACGGGGCGTTGCCGCAGTGCTGGCACATCATCGGGACGAAGCGCGTGTCGAAGCCAGGGTCGAACACGTTCTCTGAATCCTCGGCGCCCTCGAAGTATCGCTCGAGGCGAATCCACGCCATCTCGCGACCCTTGATGATGTTCGCCCCAGGCCGCGTGTCCCACACGGTGGGCGACAGTGCGCGCCCCTGCCACGTCGCACCCACGGTCGGGATGTTGTTTTCGCTGTAGCAGGCAGTGACGCAGGCCGAGCAACCCGTGCAGCGGCTGAGGTCCACCGTCATCGCCCAGCGACGCTTGGCCATGCCACTCCAGTGCTTCTCGGAGTACATGCCCTTGTCCTTCGAATCCTGTGTGCCGAGGTCTCCCTGTGCATCATTCGCCACAGGGCTCTTCAGGCCAGGCAGGAACTCGGTCGGAGCACCACCGACGAATGCGTGTTCGTTCCCGCCCCACTCCTTCGGGCCGAGTTCGTGACCACCTTCGGCCGCAGTCGCATCGTGCTGCGTGGTCGCGGCGCCTTCGGTTGCGCCATGCGACGTTTCCTTCTTCGTGCGAGCTGCAACCAGCGCGGCCAGCGTCGAGGCCTGTCCGATGCCGCGCGAGTGCTGGCGCGCCGAACCTTCGGTCGTGATCAGATCGATGTTCTCACCGGTCTTGGTCACCTTCGCCTTCATGCTGGTGTACGCGATCGCGCCGGAGAGTGCGTCGGTCTCACCGCCAACGAGATCGACGGCGTTGATGCCGACGCCTTCCGCGTACCGTCCATACCCACTGTAGAACGGCACCTTGCGATCGCCATCGGCATCGAACTTCCTGTTCGACTGGCTCTTGTGGCCAAGCCCGAGCGAAACGGCGATGGTGTCGGGCCGGATGCCGAGATAGTTGTAGACGGGCAGCGTCACCTTGCCAGCGGATGTCTCGATCGTCACGAGGTCGCCGCGCATCAGCCCGAGCTTCTTGCAGGCCATCGGATGCATCTCGACCCACGACTGCCAAGCGATCTTCGAGACAGGATCCGGCAGCTCCACCAGCCATGGCTTGTTCGCACCAGCGCCGGTACCCAGCGTTGGTGACGGGTTGATCACGAGATGGAAGTCGCCGGCACCGGCGAACGCCGCCGCCGGCTTGCGTCCCAGATCACCCGCCGTGCGATCGGCAGCGCGCAGCGATGTTGCCGAGGCCACACCCTTTGGCAGGGCCAGCATCTGTGCCGCCTGTCCGCCGGGGAAGCGCGCCACCAGCCAGCTGCGATAATCGGTCATGGTGTACTTCGACGCCAGCGCCGTATCCATCTTCGCCACGGCGATCAGGACGTCGGCCGTGGCGCGGGTGTTGAACACGGGCTCCATCGCGGGCTGCTGCAAGTGCAGTGTATTCGCGGTGGGTTCGGCGTCGCCCCAGCTCTCGAGGCTGTGGTGATCTGGCAGAATGAGATCGGCGAGCTCCGTCGTCTCGTCGGGGACGTTGGTGAACGACACCTTGAACCCAACTTTCGCGAGCCCTTCCGCGAACTTGACCGACTTGGGCAGCGTGTGCACCGGATTGGCACCACGTACGAAGAGCACCGGCACCGCGCTGGCATTCATCCGGTCGGCCACGTTGTACAGTGCGGCGGTGACGTCGAGGCGCTCGTAGATGCCGAGCGGCGACGCAGGCTTGATCGTGATGCCGACGTTACCGAGGCTCTTGTTGTACTCAGCGACTTCGGTGGCCATCTGGGTCGAGTCGGCGCCGTTGCCACCCGCCAGCAGGAGTGAACGCTTCGCCTCGGCGATCTCCTTCTTCAGGCCTTCGAGCGTCGCAACCGAGACATCGGCGGCAGCCGACGCATCGGCAGCAGACTTGCTGCCCCGCAGGAACTGAATGATCGCGAGTTCCGAGCCAGGCCGGCAGGCAATCCATGAATCGGCGTTGAGCCCCGTGAGTGAGCGGCGCGCGCCAACGTAGATCGCGCGCGGCGCCCCTTCCACCTTGCCACGCGCATCGGCCCACGCAAGCTGGAGCGGAACGTTCGGCCCCCAGCCATCGAGGAAATCGGCACCGAAGCTGACGATCAGCGACGCGGCATCGAAGTCGAGCGTCGGCCACGCCACGCCATAGGCCGCCGTGTTCGCGGCGATCGCCGACGCCGGTGCATCGGCGTCGTAGCTGATGTGCGCTGGCATGCCGTAGTCACGCAACCAGTTGTCGAGGACGGCCGGGAAGCTGCCGATCTCGTGCTGGTTGATGAACACGGCGCTGGCAGCCTGCCCCTTGCTGCGGACTTCGCCGAGCTTGGTGGCCAGCGTCTGCAGCGCCTCATCCCACGTGATCGGCGTCAGCGGGCCATTCTTGGTCTTGCGGACCATCGGCTGACGGAAGCGATCAGGATTGTAGAGCCCCTGCAGCGCCGACTGTCCCTTGGCGCAGAGGGCGCCACGATTCATTTCGGTGTTGGGGTTCCCTTCAATCTTCAGCGCGCGGCCATCGCGTGTCTCGACCAGAATGCCGCACGACGTGGCGCACTCGCGACAGGTGCTGGCGAAATAGTTCGAGACACCCGGCACGGTGTTGTCCGGATTGGACACGTACGGGATCAACTTCCGCACATGATCCGTGTTGCACCCCGTAACGGCAGTTGCCGCACTGGTGACACCCAGGATCTTGAGGAAGTCGCGGCGCTTGACGCCAGTCGCTCCCGACTCAGTGCTCATGCAGTATTCCTCAATCGTGATACACGATATGGCGCGATGCGCGATGCATCACGCCGAAGGCGAATCGACTAGTAGTGGCAGGTGCTGCAGTCATACCGGGCCTTGCGCTCGATATGACAGTTCACGCACCAGCCCATGTTCAGCGAGGAGTACTGGAAGACCTGCGTCATCTTCTGGACTTCGCCATGACAGGTCTGACAGGTGACGCCGCCGTTCGCGTGACGCGAGTGGGGGAAGTGCACATACTCCGGCACCTTGTGGATGCGCGCCCAAGGTACCGGCTGGCCCTTCGCGTAGTAGGCCGCGAGCTTCTTGATTTCCGGCTTGCCCGTCGCCACCAGGGTATGACACCCCATGCAGGTCGCGACCGTGGGGAGACCCGGATCCTGCGCCTTGCCGGCCGAGTAATGGCAGTAGGTGCAATTCATGCCGAGCTTCTGCACATGCTGCGGATGCGGGAACTTCACCGGCTGCTCCGGTGAATAGTTCTGCGGCGAGCTGGCGCCGGAATACGCCCACGGCCCCTGCTTCGGGTCAAGCTTCAGCCCCGAGTCGCCGGTGATCTTGGGGAGCGCCATGGCCTCGGTGTTGTTGCGCACACCATCGAGGTTCGTGCCGCTCAGCCCGGAGAAACTCGGGTAGGCCAACTTGTTGGCGGCGGCCGGCGCCTGCGCGGCGTCCGCCTCGCGGGCGGTCGCGCCACTGTAGGCGGACAGGCCAGCCGCAATGGCGGCGACAAGGAAAAATCCCGGAATCGCTGCCCACTTCTTCCGCTGCGTCATTCGGTGAGACCAGTTGAAGTCCGACACCCTGCAGAACGCCCGGTCATGTGAAACTTTTCACAAAGTCCGGGCCGATACGAGACCAAAGAAAGCCACACCACGAAACCCACGCAAGTCGTTGCGGCATCACGCAGAACACCGGTTACGCCGGTCCGAACCCAAGTCCGATCGCGCCCACACTCACGCCGTGACAGGTCCGAATTGATCCGGACTCGACAACCCGCTCAGTCCGCCGAAGCGGCTCGGGCCGAGGCGGCGACGCTGGCGGCGGACGAGATCGTGACTCCGGGCAAGAACGCCGAGAGCAGCGAGAACGTTGCCAACGGCGTCTGAATCAGCCGCATCGGCCAATAGCCGCCGAAGACGAAGCGATCCGCACCGACCGCCCGAATCAGGTGCTCGAGGTGATCCTCCGGCGGACCCCAGACCCAGGCGAAGTCCCAGAACAGCCGAGCCTGCTCGTCTGGGGTCAGGGACCAATGTGTTTCCTCGATCAAGTCGCGCCCGGCGCCGCTCACGATGACGTGCGCCCTGGCATCCGTGCGGACACAGGCACGAATGTGCGCGGCCGTCAGATCACCGACGCCATCCATCGGGTGCCGCTGCCGCAGGTCCTCGAAGCGGACCGTCAGCTGCACCACCAGCCCGCGGTCGGCACAGGCGCGGACGACGCCGGACAGGGCTGTTGACGTGGCGCCGATGCCGAGTTGCATCGGATAGACGCGCACCGATGGCGCGCCGCGCCCGACCGCATCATCCAGAAGATGCTCCCACCCAGGCCAGTCTGGCCGGACGGTCGGTGATGGCAGCAGCACATCGGCATGCGCTGCGACTTGCTGATAGAGCCACGAATTCGAGGGACCAGGATCGCGGTGCCAGACGGACGGCAATGACCCAACCCACGCCTGACCGATCCGTTCGCGGCCGAGCACGCGGACGAGCACATCGGCATCCGGATGCGGAAGCTCGCGAAACGGGTACGGCCCGATCCACGCGCTGACATCGACGGGAAAACGGTACGAGGTCATGTGCCCGGGAAGCTGTTCGGTGGGAAGATGCGCGTCGCGTTGCGCCAGCAGATGTCGTCGAGCGCGTCGTCGGGGAGACCAATCACCTCGAGCGCCTGCAGCTTGGCGAGCCCGGTACAGAGCGTGAGATCGGCGGCCCAGAGCAGCCGGCGCGGTCCGACGGCATCGATGTACGCGTCCAGCATGCCGCGATCGACGCCGCTGCCGCTCGTATCCGGATAGACGTTCGGCACATCGCGGATCACGTTGATCGTGTGCGCCCAGTCGCCACCGCCGCCGATGTGCGCGAGAATGAAGCTGGTGTCAGGGTGCCGACGCGCGAGCCGCACCAGCTCGACCGCATCACTGGCTTCCTGCATGCCCCACTCGCGCTGCCGGTGCTGCCAGATGTGATGCAGCACCGGCAGGCCTCGCTTCCCTGCCTCAGCCGCAATCGGATCGACCAGTGGGTCGTCCGCGCGTCGACTGGCACTCAGCTTCACGCCAATGGCGCCGCTCGCGACACCGCGCGCGATCTCGGCGAGCGCATGCCCGGTGTGATTCGGGTTCACGTGCACGAATGCCCGCACCCGCTGTGGCTCTTCGAGTGCGATGGCGTACATGGCGTCGTTCCCGGCGGTCACGTCGGCCGGCGACGCGAAGTAGGTCGGTGACGTGCGGCCCCAGCTGCCGAGGATCGACGCGACGTGATAGGTGATGCCCATTACCTGACCGGCGCGGAGACGCGACGCATTGTAGCGCGCGAAATCATCGCGACTGCCGGACCAGTGAAAATGCGCGTGCGCGTCGATGAGGTGTCGGGGAGCCATGATCAGTGTGTGAGCGCCCAGTGGAATGCATCGCCGACGGCCGCGATATCCGCCGCAGTCATGGCGCAGGTCGGAAACTGATACGGACCGCGCTTGGCCAGCACGCCCGCCTGCCGCAACAGCTGCAGCTTGTGATGCATCGTGTCGTCGTCCGGCCAGCGGATGATGAACATCGTGTCGTGCCCGCTGGTCTGCAGATGTGAGCCGGCATCAGCCGCCGCACTCGCGATCACAGTGCGCAACGCACGACCGTTACCGGCAAGCTGCGCGCAGACATCGCGCGAGCTGTGCGCATCGAGGACGGCGTGCGCCGCCGCGAGCGCCGACAGTTCGGTCGCCAGCGTGCTGGAGATCCAGGTGCGTTCCGCCGTCGCCATGACCTCCGCCTTGCCGACCACGGCGGACAAGGGATAGCCGTTGGCCATGGCCTTGCCCAGCGTCGTCAGGTCCGGGGTGACGCCAAGCAGCGTCTGCGCGCCGCCGCGGTGCAGCCGGAATCCCGTCTTGACCTCGTCGAAGATGAGCACCGCGCCGACGTGATCGCAGTGCGCACGCAACTCCTCCAGCCAGGCGACATCGGCCAGCTCCTCGACCAGCGGCTCGACGATCACGGCCGCCAGAGAGCCATCGGCGTCGGCCAGCGCGGTCCGCCACGCATCCAGATCATTGAACGGCAGATGTGTATAGTCTGCGTACGCATTGCCGGGAGCGCCGAGGGCTGGCGACCACCAGTCGAGCCAACCGAAATAGCCGCTGCCCAGCACCCGATCACGCCCAGTGTATGCGCGCGCGATACGCACCGCGGCCGCGCACGCCTCGGCGCCGGTCTTGAGGAATCGCGCGCGTTCAGCCGACGGGATCAGCTCGCGCAGTCGCTCGGCAAGCGTCACTTCCTCGGTGTAGGGCAGGCCGGCCACCGGGCCACGCTGCGCGGCACGGATGACCGCTTCGGTGACCGCGGGATCCGCATAGCCCAGCGAGACGGCGCCGAGGGCGGCCGTGAGATCAATCAGCCACGCACCATCGGTGGTGTGGAGACGGCAGCCGAGGGCTTCGGTGATGTGCGTCGGTCCTTCGACGCCGGGCCCGAACATCGCCTCAGGGCGTTTACTGCCGGTCGATGTGCCACCGGGAATCACCGTTGCCGCCCGTGCGCGCCAGTCCAGCGTCACGCCGCGTCTCCAGTCGCGTCCGGCTGCTGTGCATCGGTGCCGATGGCATCGCGGTCAGCGGTGGGCGTGTCGACGAGTCCCGGAGGGATGCCCGGAATGTCAGAACCTGGCTCCTCATACATCTCCCCGTTCAGTGCCGCCTTGAAGGCGTTCCGTGTTTCGCGCTCGAGCGTACGCTCGACCTCGATCGCCATCGACTTGACGAGATCCATCTCGCGCGTCGCCGGTTCGGCACGCGAAATCAGCGAGCGGACCGCACGCATGACATGATCCGGGTTCCGCGTCTTGAAGAAATCGAGCAGATCGAGCGCGCGATGAATCCGCTGGATCGTCAGCTCCCGGTTTTCGACGGTCGACTTCGGCCCTTCCTTCCGGCGCTGCGGTGGCATGCGGGTGCTGTCGCCAGCGGCGAGATGCAGCTCGTACGCGCCCACCAGAATCGCCTGCGCCAGGTTGAGCGACATGTGCTCGGTGGTCGGAATGCAGACCACCGCCGTGCTCTGGTCGAGCGCCTCGTTGGGCAGGCCGTGATCTTCGCGACCGAAGAGCATGGCCACGGGCCCATCGGCAGCACGCTCGAGGGCCACCGCCGCCATCTCGCGCGGCGTGATCACCGGCCACCGCGCCGCGCGGTGCTTGCCGGCGAACGCGTAGACCGCCACGCAGTCATTGAGCGCCTCGTGCAACTCGTCAGCATGCCGCACTCTGCCGGCCAGATCGCGGGTGTTGTGTGCGATCCGCTCGATCTTTTCGGGGTCATAGCGGAACGGGCGGACGAGCACGAGGTCATCGAGCCCCATGTTCTTCATCACGCGCACGGTCCCGCCGATGTTCACGGGGTCCTGGGGTTCGTGGAGGACGACGCGGATGTTGCGGAGCAGGCTCACGACGGCGAGGCGAAGAATTGGAGGAAGAGGGCGCGCTCGGGACCCTGACGCGGTCCCCGAAGATAGCCGAACTCGCCGTTGGCGCCGCTGAGGACGAGCTGGCCGCGCCGTCGTTCGCGGTCCGGCGGGCATTCATTGATGACGCAGTCATACTCGATGACCGTGCCGAGGCCCGGCCATGGCACCTCGAGGGCGATACTGTAGGAGCGCCCTGGGTGATCCAGATGCCAGCTGGCGGTCACCCCATCGTCACTGCCGCTCGTGACAGTGAGCCGCACGTCGTCACCGTCCGGGACCGCGAGCACGCTGTTCCAGGCGCCGGTGACGAAGGAACGCCAGTGGAACTGCACGCCGTCACCGTTGATGTCGGCGGGCTCGTTGTCCAGCGGATTCTCGCCGACTGCCGGGGCGAAGCTGGGCGCCCGGTGCAGATGGACAGTCGCGGAGACGAGAAACGTCGAGCGCTCAGCCTCGACGACGAATCTCACCTGCGCGGTCGGCGATCCGGCTTCGGCCCACGATTCTTCCGTGGGCCGATAGTGTGACTCGCCGAGATGCACCGCGGCGAGGATGGGTGCGTTTGGAGCGGTCGTGTCGACGGCGAATCGCGCGATCCCGGGCGGGTGCAGTACCGGAGGGACCACCGCCACGGCATCTGGCGCCGATCGGACGCCACGCAACTCAATCATGACATCCTCGTTCGATGTGGCTCGCGCGATCTGCCACCCGCTGTCGCGACGCTCGTGCGACCAGCGTGCCGGATGATTGTCCGGATGATTGCCGGTGCAGTGCACCGCTATACGTGCAGCGTCGGCCTCGAGACTCAATACCGCGTCGCACGCGCCAAACAGGCGCAGACTGCGCCCCTGGCGGCCGCGCTGCCGCAGTGTCACGAGACCGTGCGGCGCCCCCGCGGGTGGCCCCATCGTCGCAGCGGTCCAGAGTGTTGCCGGCGACTCGCTCCAGACCACCGCACGAAACGCAGGCGTCGGCCGGGCTGCGTCTTGTGACACCGCCGGTGAATGGAGCGCCTGAAGCAGGAGTTCGCGCGCAGTCGCAGCGGGCAGGGGCTGAGCCTTGGCAGTCTGGAGCATCCGGTCCTGCGACGTCCCTGGGAGGAAAGGCGTCCACACACCGGGACCGTCCGCGACGAGTTTCGCCTGCAGCGGCAGATCCACCGTGACGTCGGACGCTGACGACCAGGTGACCTCATCGAGGAGGTGATCATCCATGACCACGAGCGTACGCACGAATCGCACACCACTCACGGGATCGGTGAACTCCGCCGAGACCCATCCTGCATCCGGCTGCTCGTCGTGTGCGAGCAGCGACCCGGATGCGGCGCCCTGATCCTGCCCGTCGACCATCGGCGCATTGTGCGCCATCGAGCTGCGATACCACGCCAACGTGGGTGATGTGTAGCTGCCGGTGCCGACATCGTCGAGCCAGCGGCTGTGCTGCGTGGCGATGACGAGGTTGAGCCGGTCCGGATGCCCGTGTCCAGCGCCCGGATCTCCGTAGTCGAGTCCGACCCAGAAGCGGCCGCTGTTGCGACGAAATACCGCCAGCCCCTGCCCTTCCATCAACTCGGAGTGCGGCGCGGCCGATTCGAGTTCCGGCAACTCCAGTCGCGCCAGCAGCAATGCTCGCCAGTTGCAATCGGCACGGGTCAGCCGCACGCCTGGCTGGTTGCGCTCCGCGTCGGCCGTTGATGTCGCTCGACCGGTGTCGCCGGGTGTCGGCCATGTGGCGTACAGCGACGCCAGCGCCGCACGTAGCTCGGGCGTGTCCTTGCGCGCGAAGCCACATTCGGCCCAATCCGCCGTGCGGTACTGGCGCAGCGCAATGCCGTACTGACTGTCACGCCGCGCGGGGAACGTTCCATCCGGCAGCATGGTGCGGAACGGCGCCGCAAATCCCGAATCGAAGCGACGCAGGAGCTCCGCCGGCAGCGTGCCCCCTGCCCGTTCCGACAGCGTGACGGCCGACAGCAGTCCACGATGCGCGAAGAGGTGGTAGTTCTCGCCTTCATACCAGCTGCCGTCGGTGTGCAGTCCCGTGCGCAGCGACCTCTCGAGCGAGTGCGTGGCATTGTCGCGGAGCGACACGTCGCCGAGCAGTCCCGATGCCGCCAGCAGCGCTGCGCTGTTCCACACCTGGCGGTTGCTGCGCCCCTCGTCGAACCCGGCAATCAACGCAGCGCTCGGCGCGATCAGCCGATCGACCGCCTCCGCCTGCTCCGGCTGGCAACGACCGGCGGCCACGATGCGCAGATCCAATGCGGTCGCGAGATGCAGCAACCAGATGGACTCGAGATAGGTGCTGAAAAATGGCCGGGTGGGTCCGAGTGCGTTGTCGCGATTCGGCCAGCGCAGGTAAAGCTCGCTGTACGCCGCCAGAATCGTATCCGCGCGCGTCGCCGCCAAGGGGTCATCAAACAGGTAGGCGAGGGCGGCCGCACGCGTGCACTGTTCCGCCGACCAGAGGTGCGCGTTCATCAACCACCACTGGTGATGCTCGTGGTCCCTGTACACCACACCGCACGTTGGGCAGCGGTGCGCGTGCGGTTGTCGTGGGTCAAAGGCGAGCAACACGGTGCACGTGGGACAACGCCCGCCGCGCCGGGTGAGTCGCGACTTGCCCTCCGGCACAGGGACATCCAGCGATGCATGCAAGTCACGCTGCAAGGAGCGACCAAGCCCGCCGAGCGCTGCCGGATCCTGCAGATCGCGCTTCCGCTGGGCCAGCGCATCGGGGCTCAGGAAGAGACTCATCGCGGCGACTCCGCGGCCATCGTCCATCGCGCTGCCGAGAACAGCTCGCCACGCAGATCGATCTCCACATGCTGCAGTCTCTTCGAGAGTCCCTGCACGCCGCGTGAGTGAAAGACCGGGGTCGCCGGCACGCTGTCGGTGAGGAGCGCGAAGACCTCTCGCCACGCTTGCGCACGCAGTGACGTGTCGGTGCTGGCACGAAGCCGTGCGAAGGCGGCCGCGAGCGGCGCCGGACGGGCCGCGCCGAAATCGAGCGCGCCACCCGCAGCGGCTGGATCGAAGAGTGCAGCGAGCTGACTGCGCACCGGATCACCCGCCACTCCCGTGTAGAGGGCGCAGTGATCGGCGGTCTGCGCGCGTGCGCTGCTCAGCAGGGCACCCAGATCGCGGGTTGCGATCCGGAGCGTGATCCCGCGGGCGCGCAGATCAGATTGCAGCAACTGCTCCACCGGGTTGTCGCCTGAGCCAACCGACAACATGACGATGTCGAGCGGTGTGTCATTGCGCCGTCGTCGTCCGTCGACCGTGCGTCGCCATCCGGCAGCATCGAGCAGACTGTCCGCGCGCGCGGTGTCGGCGAGCGTCGTGTCCCGCGCCAGATCCGCAGCGTAGGCGGCACTGGGGACCCCGAACCCACCGACGCCGGCGTCGACGATGCGACGCCGATCGACCGAGAGCGCGATGGCCCGCCGCACGCGGACATCCCCGACGGCAGCACACCGCGGATTGAACACCAGCCAGTTCGTGAAAAACGTGGGATAGTCGAGCACGCGCAAGGTCGGATCGCGACGCACGAGCGTTGCCGTACCGGGGTTGACGCCGGCGATGTCGAGCGCACCGCTGACGAGCCCTGCCACCTTTGTCGTGGCTTCATCGATCACTGCGACGACCAGCGTTCGCGTTGCGGCGACGCCACCCATGCGGACCGGGAACGATGGCAGCCGCTCGAGGATCCAGCGCCGTCCCGCCTCGCGGGACACCACGCGATACGGTCCTGTGCCGACCGGCGCGAACGTGAACGGGTCAGCGCGCAACGCCGACGCTCGGACCGTCGCCAGCACATGTCGAGGCAGAATGGGGAGTTCGGCAAAGACGAGCGGCACTTCGGCCTGCGCCGAGGTGAAGCGCACGATGAGGCTGTCGGCGCCGCCCGTGGTGACACGCTCGATGGATTCGAGATCGCCGCGACGCGCATACCCCACCGCTGGATCCCGGGCGAGGGCGATCGTGAACGCCACGTCGGCGGCCGTGAAGCTCGCGCCGTCATGCCACCGCAGAGAGGTGTCGATCGCGAACGACAGCAGGCGACGATCGGCGCTCCAGGTCCAACCGGTCGCCGCCCACGGTTCCGGCGCCAGCGATGCCGTGAGTCGCACCAGTGGTGTAAAAACGAGGTATCGCTGCACCTGGCGCGAGAGCGGATGCACGGTGGTCAACGGCTGCATTCCTTCCAGATCGGTACCGGAGGCAATCACGATGGTCTCGGGCGACCGCGGCGATCCGGCGCAGGCAAGCAACGCGAATGCCATCGAAAGATGCGCCAGCCGGTTGGCGGCGCGGCGCACGCGGGCGATCATTGGGGCGTGGCTCACCTGCTCCGCCGCTTCGGCACCGCATTCGCACTGCTCTGGCTGGTCTGCACGCTGACGTTTGCGCTGGTGCACTCGGCTCCTGGGGATGCGGCACTGTTGCTGCTCCCGCCAGAGGCAGATGCAGCAACGCTCGCGCGGCTGCGCGCCGAACTGGGCCTCGATGCCCCACTGGCGGAACAGTACGCGCGCTGGCTTGGGAATATCGCCCGTGGCGACCTCGGAACCAGTCTCTCGACCGGGCAGCCGGTGATCGCCGTGATTCGCGCGGCGCTGCCGGTGTCGCTCGGCCTCGGCGCCGCGTCCCTCATGCTGACCGTGCTCTGTGGAGTGATCGTCGGCAGTACGCAGGCGCGACGCGCCGGCCACCCGATCGATACCTGGCTCACCATTCTCTCGACGACGCTCTACTCCGCACCGACGTTCTGGCTGTCGCTGGCCTGCGTCGCGGCTGTGACAGTGGGCGCTGCGGCGTTCGGCGTTCCGCCCGAATGGCGCTTGCCCGCCTTCGCTCTCCGTGATCCCGGCGTCCTCGACGCTGCGGCCGCACCACTCGATGTGCTCAGGCACGCCATCCTCCCGGTCCTCGTGCTTGCCATCACAGGCGCCGCCGGGACCGCGCGTTTTGCGCGCTCGGCAATCATCGAAGCTGCGCGTGGCGACTACCGACGAACGGCACTGGCGAAGGGCGTCACTGCACGCGCCGCCTGGTACCGACACGTCGTGCGCATCGCACTGCCGTCGGTGGCAGCACTGGTCGCGCTGTCCGTGCCAGGCATCGTCGCGGGCTCGGTATTCGTGGAGGGGGTCTTCGCCTGGCCTGGCATGGGGAAGCTGTTGCTGGCGGCGGTCGCACAGCGCGACCACCCCATGATTCTGGCCATCACGCTGCTGTACGCGACCTCGGTGATCGTGACGAACCTGCTCACCGATCTGGTGCTGCCGCGCCTCGATCCACGCCGGGCCGTCCAGTGATCTCGCGCGCTCCACTTCGGGTGAGGATTGCTGCGAGCCTGCTGCTTTGTCTGGTACTGGCATGTGTGTTTGGCCCGACGCTTTCCGGTCGCGACCCGACCATGATCGGCGACGTCCTGTCGCAGCGTTTCGCTGCACCACTGCGGACCGATGCATCCGGGAGCTGGCACCTGTTCGGCACCGACGCCTTTGGCCGAGACGTGCTGGCGCGTCTGCTGCTTGCGGGTCGACTCTCGCTGCTGGTCGGGGTGGCCGGTGCACTGCTGAGCGGTGTGCTCGGCGCGGGGCTTGGCGCGCTCGCGGGATGGCGGGCCGGCGCGGTCGACACGACAATCACGGGAGTCTCGGACACGCTCCAGGCCGTGCCGCGACTCGTGCTGCTGCTGGCGTGTGCGGCGCTCTGGCGTCCCGGGATCCCGACGCTGCTGACGGTGCTGGCCTTGACGGGATGGATGGGGGTCGCGCGACTGGTACGGACCGAAGTGCGGGGGCTGGCAGATCGCGACTTCGTTGCAGCAGCGCGCGCGCTCGGCGCGAGTCAACGGCGAGTGCTGGGCCGACACGTCATTCCCAACGCGATTGCACCGGCGATCGTCGCAACGACGCTGGGCATCGGGAACGCGATCCTCCTCGAAAGTGGATTGAGCTTCCTCGGGCTCGGCGTGCAGGCACCGGCGCCGAGTTGGGGCAACATGATCGCCGGCGGCCGTGAGCATCTGGTCACGGCTCCCTGGATCGCCCTGGCGCCAGGTCTGGCCGTCGTGCTCACCGTCACGACGGCGACGCTGATCGGCGACTGGCTCCAGGAGCGCGCAGCGGGCGACGGCGGGGGCTGACGCAACACGGCGCCACGCTGCTACCGTTCACGCATGCTCGATCACGCGCGCACGTTTCTGACCTCTCTGCTCCCGTGGCAACCGGCATTCGATGCCGGCGTCCTGGTTTTCGTGGTCTTGTACGTGCTCGCGCAGATCCTGTTTTGCCTTTCGCTGCGTCGCCTCGCCATGGCGATTCCGGGTCCGATGCGAATGTGCAATCCGCTCGGTCTTTGGGTCCTGATCGTGCCTGGAGCCGGTGCGCTGGCGAGTTTCGGATTGCTTCGTCACGTCTGGGATGCTGCGACGGCGGCGACCGACGCACATCGGGTGGCACCGCCGAGAGGCGTCGCGCGCGGGTTTGCCGTTGTGTACGGCCTCAGTCGCCTGCTGATTCTCGTGCCTGGGCTGCTGATTCCTGCACTGCTGCTGCAGTCAGCCGCCGCGACTGGCTTTCTGCTCCGCCTGACATCGGTTGCGAAGTCATTGCGCACGGCTGACGTCGCGATCGCATAACCCGCCGCAGGAATCGCGGTTCAGCTCAGCGCACCAGCAACGTCACGATGCCGTGTGGGGGCGCTTCGAAGCGAATGCGCGGGCCGGTGCCACTGAGCGCCAGGCCAGGCGACTCATCGAGTCGCGAGAGCTGGACTTCGGTGGCGGCACGTGGCAAATGCCAGACGCCGCGCACGACGCTGGGCCGCTGATTCACGCACCGGAGCACCAGCCAGCGCCCGTCTTCACTCCGTTTCGCGGCGCTGAATACCAGACCGTCACCTTCGAGCGTCAGACCCGCGAACGCCGGCAGCACCGTCGCGACGCCGCGCCAGGTGTCGCCGGTGACCGGTGACAGCACATCATCAGCGGTCGCGGCGAGTTGCTCCAGTGCCGTCTGGCGATCGTTCGGCAGTGCAACGATGGCGAAACGAGCTTCGAAGGGTCCGAGGGATTGCGCCGCCGGCGTCGTGGCGGGCCATCCTGCGTGACCGGGCCGTTCGGGCAAGTCACGCCGTGAAAGTTCGCCTACCGCACGCAGCAACGTGATCGCGATGTGGCCGTCAGGCAGCAGTTCATACTCGGCGAGGCCGTCACTGACGAGACCAAGGCCATACGATTCGCCGGTCAGATAGAGCCAGCGATGCAGCGGCGCCGTCGGCAAGCGCTCTTCCGCACTCCACTCACGCGGATCGCGTTCGGAGTGTTCGCGACGGACTGCACCGAAGGCGGCGTCTGCGATGATGTGATTGGTGTGGATACTGCCCGGTAGTGGCAGCACCCATCGCAGGCGATGATCCCCGGCAGGGTTCTCGCCGCGGATCGTGATATCGATACGATCGGCGCCGGCATCGAGCGACAGCGTGGCTGACGCACTCACCGTGACGAGATCGCGGGGCGGCAGATCGCGGCTGGATGGATCCACGGCCGAGGCGACGGCACTGCTCGGTCGCTCGAGTGCGGCGCGCAGTTCCCACTCGGCACGAATTGGTCCGCGGGCGAGCAGCCGCGGCGGGGACCAGTGCGCGGTGATCGCCTCACCGCGCAGCGATGGGGTGTAGGTATCGCCGGCGTCGGTGACGCTCTCGAGCCAGCCAAGCGAGTGCAGCCGCGCACCGGTCGCCGCATGCGTTGCAGTGACGCCCTGGAGCGAGGTGGCGAGTTTCCAGTGAGCGCCAGTCAACTCCTTCTCGGTCGCGCGCACGCGCAGTCGGGGCGGAACCGGTTGCACGATGGCACCCAGCTGCGAGAGCGCAATCGGCTGGACGCCGTACCCGGGGAGCGGGTTGATCCACGCCATCATCTCGCTGACCCTCGCCACGGCGTTGCGCGGGTAGTGCAACGGCGACTCCACGCGATCGAACTCGCGTGAGCGACGCAGGAGCTGCATTGCAGCATCGCCACTCCACTCCGGCGGCGCCTTGGGCGGTGCCACCCTGGCGCCGGATCTCGCGGCGGAGCCAGGGCCGACCGGATCATTGACGATCGCGTCGATGAGGCGCAGCTGGACGGCTCCCCCTCGTTGACGAGGTGCGGGATTTCGGAGCACCAGCGTCGGCCGCCAGAGGGGCTCGAGATCACGCTGCACCGCGGGATCGCACTCGACCAACGCGCGCACTGCGTCATCACGGATCGCAAGCGCCTGGTGTCTTGCGTCGGCCCATCGTGCGTCGGCCGCCTGCGCGACGTCGTCCACGCTGCAGCCGCAGAGTGTGTCGTGCGGGTGCGTGGCGAGGAGCGTTCTCCATGCGGTGCGGAGCATCGACTGCCGCCAACCGACCATGTACCATGCCAGTGCCGCCCAGGGCTCTGCCTCGCACACGAGCAGGCGCTCCACCTTCGCGTTGGCGCGTTTCTGCTGCGCGCGCGTCGCAAATGTTCCCTGCAATGACCAGGTCCATCCCGCCGAATCGCGCAGTTCGCCACTGACCACCGGGAGCGCTATATCGGCCGCTGCAAGCATCAAGCGACGAGCAAAGCCATCCAGCGAATCCACCTCGACCCGATCTGGCTGAACGATCGCCGACAGCGCGGCAATCGCCGCAACACGGGCGGGCTGACGCGCATGATGATCGGCGCCGTTGGGCAGCAGGACGACGCCGAGCGTGTCGCGTGCCACGAGGGCGTCACGCATCGCGCGCCAGCGAACGGCAGCAGCGGGCTCCGTTGGCGGCAGCGCGGAACCGATTTCGTACCCCTCGCGCGGCAAGTGATACAGCAGCACGTTCGCGCCGCTGGGGTGGCCCCAACGTGCGAGGGCGCCGGCCGGATCCACCGGTGAGCCATAGCCGCGCCAGAGGACCGCGACCCCGAACCCGAAGCCCTCGGCGAGCACCGGGCCGGCCGCGGCGTGCCCGAATGCATCCGGCGAGTAGAGGACCGCTGGCGGGGCGCCGCCCGCCTGCCGTACGGTCCGTGCGCCCTCGAGGAGATTCCGAACGAGGGCCTCAGCCCCAGGCAACAGCATGTCCGACAGCACATACCATGGCCCCGCCTCCACGCTGCCCTCGACGAGCGCGATGCGAAGCTCCTCCATCCGCTCTGGACGCACCGCGGCATAGTCGTCAAGCACGATGGCCTGACCGTCGAGCAGGAACGGAAGCCCATCGGGGTGATCGAGCAGCGTGTCGATGAGGGCCGCCAGACGCTGGCGAAAGACACCGGCGGGCTGGTACCACTCACGATCCCAGTGCGTGTGAGAAACGACGACGATCGTTCGGGCGGACGGAGCTGTCATGCGTGAGCGGGGGCCGGATTCGGGGCGTGATAGCGCGGCACGACTTGGCAGAGTAGTGGACCGGGCCGTTGTGCGGACAGGGCGGCCGGGCGAATTTTCGGTCTTCGGTACTGGCCGTCGACTGTGCCCGGTCGCCCATCATACGCGTCATGGCGTGGGGTTGCTTCCCCCGTCTGGCGCGTTCGTCACATTGAAATCCCTCATGGAATTCCTTCAGGACCTGTTTTCCAAGCTGCGCGACCTGCCCGAGCTGGTTCGATGGGCGGGCACCGTGGGCATGATGCTGATCATTTTCTGCGAGACCGGGCTGCTGGTCGGCCTCTTTCTGCCGGGCGACTCGCTGCTCGTGACCGCTGGACTGCTTGGGGCGACGAGACCGGAATTCGGCATCCATGTCTGGTCACTCGGCTTCCTGCTGGTTGGCGCTGCGATCGTTGGTGACTCGGTCGGCTATCAGATCGGTCGCTTTACCGGGCCGAAGCTGTTCACCCGGGAAGACGGACTGATCTTCAAGCGGAAGTACCTGAAAAAGGCGAACGACTTCTACGAGAAGCATGGCGGGAAGACCGTGATGATCGCGCGATTCGTGCCAATCGTGCGGACCTTCGCCCCCGTCCTGGCTGGCGTCGGATCGATGCCGTACTCCCGCTTCGTGGGCTTCAGCGTGTCGGGCAGCGTCCTCTGGATCTGGAGCATGCTGATGATCGGCTACGGGCTCGGCAAGACCGTGCCCGGAGTCGCGCAGCACGTCGAGAAGGTCATTCTCGCCGTCATTCTGCTCTCGGTGATGCCCGGTGTGATCAGCTGGCTGCGAGAACGGCAGAAGGCGAGAGCCAGCGGCTGACGGCCAGACGCGGACGGGTCTGCCAGGCACCGTCCGCGTTGACGCGGCTCCCTTAGCTTTCACAGCGTACGAGTCACCGTCTCAGGAACGAACCTCAGGAGAATTCATGGCATTCACGTTGCCGGCGCTTCCCTACGCGCTCGACGCGCTCGAACCGAACATCGATGCGACCACGATGGGCATCCATCACGGCAAACATCATCAGGCCTACGTCACGAACCTGAATGCGGCGATCGAGAAGGCGCCGGAACTTGGTTCACACTCGCTGGAAGCGATTCTGGCCGACCTGCCCGGCGTGCCGGATGCAATCCGTGGCCCGGTGCGCAACAATGGCGGCGGGCACTGGAACCACTCGCTGTTCTGGGAGATCATGGCACCGAACGCCGGTGGTGAACCGACGGGCGACCTTGGCGCGCTGCTGACGAAGTCGTTCGGCACCTACGGCGAGTTCCGCGACAAGCTGAAGGCGGCTGGCGTGGGCCGGTTTGGGAGCGGCTGGGCCTGGCTGATGCACGACGCGGGCGCGCTCACGATCGTCAGTTCGCCGAACCAGGACAATCCGATCATGGATGGCAAGCGATCGGTGGACATCCTGCTCGGCGTGGACGTCTGGGAACATGCCTACTACCTGAAGTACCAGAACCGCCGTCCGGATTACCTGGACGCCTGGTTCAACACGATCAACTGGGAAAAGGTCGGCGAGCGGTTCGCAACCGCAATGCGGTAGCCGATCGGCTGTCGAACACCTCGGCATGTGAACGGGCCCCCACCGGAAGTCTCCAGTGGGGGCCCGTTCACATGCAGAGACCCGCTGGCTCTCAGCGAATGAGCATGGCAATCAGCAGGGTGTGGATGATCGCCAATACCGCGGCCTTCTCCTTCTCCATGCGGCCGATCACGAACACGCCGATGCCGAGCAGCACGGCGCCCCATATCACGAAGGGATCCAGGACCGCGCCGAGCTTGAGCAGGAACGAGTTGCTCTCTGGCGAGAGGAATCTCGACACGCTGGTAGCGAAGGAGTACTTGCTGACGACTGTCGACGTGTCGAGGAAGAGTCCCTGCGCGCCGACGACAACCTTGCCGAGCAGTTCCGGCATCGACGCCAGGATGACAACCGTCGTGCCCTGCGCGAAGGTCAGCTTCGCGCCCATCATGTTGCCGAGCAGCATCACGATCAGGCCACTCACCCAGACGCCGAGCGCGATCCCGAACGGGATGAAATAGACGATCGTGTTCTTGACCTTCTCGGCAAACGCTCGAGCCGAGGCCATCTGCTCCGGTGTGAGCTGTTGCGTCTGTTTTGCCATCGCGCGCGTGAATTCCGCGTCGGCGACGGCCTCATTGAATTGAATCGACAGGAAATAGATCACCAGCGTGAGCGCGCACAGGATGAGCAGTACAATGAGGTACTTCCCATCCCGCCGTCGCTCGAAGACCTGTCGCGGCGCGTAGTAGATGTCGAGGGCGTCCTCCCACATGGCCGTCGGCGGCGGCGGGGCGATGCTCGAGTCAGTGGACACCGCAGGCTCCGTCATCGCGCGGCCTCTCCTTCAAGATAGGTATAGCCTTCGAGTCCGGCGACGTAGTCGGCGATGAAGGTGTTCGCCTCCCCACGCGTGATTCCACTCGCATTCTGCACCTTGCGGCGAAACGTCGCCAGCAGTGTCGGCGCATGGAACTGGACGTAGTTGAGCACCTCGGTGACCGTGTCACCATGCACGATGTCACTGACGACGTAGCGTCCATCCTCGGCCAGCTTGACATGTACCGCGTTCGTGTCGCCGAAGAGATTGTGAAGGTCGCCGAGGATCTCCTGGT
Source organism: Gemmatimonadaceae bacterium (assembly GCA_031423355.1). Classification (GTDB taxonomy): domain Bacteria; phylum Gemmatimonadota; class Gemmatimonadetes; order Gemmatimonadales; family Gemmatimonadaceae; genus JACMLX01. Next base: position 21,336 of record JANPFJ010000034.1, read on the forward strand.
AGGCGCCCGTGAGGAAGATTCCGAGGACATAGTCGTCATCGTCCTTCGGCACATGCAGCTCGAGGCTCGGGCGCCCGTTCCGGTCGCCAACGAACCGATCAATCTTGCCGTCGGAGTCGCAGGTGACGTCCTGCAGCGTTCCCATCCGGTCCGGCCGTTCATCGAGCCGATGCACCGGCATCACCGGGAACAGCTGGTCGATGGCCCAATGGTCTGGCAGCGACTGAAAGAGCGAGAAATTACAGAAGTAGCGGTCGGTGAGTGCGGCCTCGACTTCCGGCACGATGTCCTCGAACTCTTCGAGATCGTCCCGCACGATTCGCTGCAACCCGTTCATGATGCCGAGATGCAGCTGTTCGGCGATGGCGAGTGAGCGGAGATCCAGTGCGTCGGCGCTGAAGTACTGGCGGGCGCGCTCCTTGTCGAAGCTCGCATCGTGCGCGATTTCACGGACCTTGCGCGGCTTGAGCATCTCGCCGGAATGCACGATCACCCAATCCTCGAGCATCTCGTGCAACAAGGTGTGGTCGTCATCGGTGAGCGACGGCAGCATCGGCACGGTGTTGGTCTCGACATCGATCACCTTCACCAGCATCATGGCATGATGCGCCGTCAGTGCCCGACCGCTCTCGCTGATCAGATTCGGCATGGGCAGTTCGTGCTCACGACACGCTTCCGCCATGGTGTAGACGACGTCGTTCGCGTATTCCTGCGGGGTATAGTTGACGCTCGCTTCCGCGGTCGAGTTGGTGCCGTCGTAGTCCACGCCGAGACCGCCACCGACGTCGACGTGCGTGACATCGACACCCATGCGTCGCAACTCGGTATAGAAGCGTGCCACCTCCTGCAGCCCCGCCTTGATATAGCGGATATCCGGGATCTGGCTGCCGAGATGAAAATGAATCAGCTTGAGAATGTCGAGGCGGCCGAGCGCCTTCAGCTTGTCGATCAGCTTGACCAGCTGCGCCACGTTGAGGCCGAACTTGCTCTTCTCCCCGCCGCTCTGTGCCCACCGTCCGAAGCCGGCCGACGCGAGCTTGATGCGGACGCCCGCCGTGGGGACCACGCCAAGTTCATCGGCCACTTCGAGCAGCACATCCAGTTCCGAGAGTTGCTCCAGTACGATGAACACACGATGCCCCAGCTTCTGGCTGATGAGCGCCAGGCGCATGAACTCGTGGTCCTTGTAGCCGTTGCAGACGATCAGGTGATCCGTCTTGTCGGTCAGCGCGATGACGGCCTGCAGTTCCGGCTTCGATCCGCATTCGAGTCCGACACCGTACGGCTGGCCGAATTCGTGGATCTCCTCCACCACGTGCCGCTGTTGATTGACCTTGATCGGGAAGACCGTGGTGTACTTGCCGGTGTAGCCGTATTCCTTGATCGCGGCCTCGAACTCCTCGCTCAGCTGGTGCACGCGAGACCGCAGCAGGTCCGAGAAGCGCAGCAGCACTGGCATCGCAACGCCCTGCGCCTCGAGATCCTGAGCCAGATCGAAGAGGTCGACTTCGCGGTCCGGGTGATCTCGATCAGGCCGGACAACGACATGCCCCTTGGCATTGATGTCGAAGTAGCCGCTCCCCCACCCCTCGATGTTGTACAGGGCGCGGGCGTCATCGATGGTCCATGGCACGGTCACGCTCGAAACAGCGTCCGTTGAAAGCGGCAGGGTAGTCATGGTGCGGAATTCTAGGGCAATCGGGGGGATGGGGGTATGCTCGGCGCTGCATCCCGGGCCGCACTCGCCTCCCGAGGGGCGTGGGCTGGCGCCCTGTGTCACATTTGCATGACACCGTGGTTGCGCGAAACCGACCGCCCGGTCCGACCGTC
>JANPFJ010000035.1:0-4910 GCA_031423355.1 Gemmatimonadaceae bacterium
TAGGCGAGTCGCCGACGCGCTGACACGAGCAGATCATCGGCTCCAGATCGGGTCTCCGTCGTTGCCTCGGCGACCTCACCGGAGAGTCGCTTCGCCAGCAGCAATTCCTCTTGCGCGCTCACCAGCATCGGCGAGAAGATCTCGAGCAACGGATCGCCACGTCGCACCTGGAGACCGGTGAAGTTCACGTACAGCCGTTCCACCCACCCATCGACCTTCGGTGAGATGGTGCGCACACGCGTCTCATCGACCACGACCTGGCCGGCCGCACGGATCTGTCCGGAGAGCTCCTCGAGCGTCACCGCTGCGAACGTGACGCCGATACGGCGCGCCTGATCTGAACTCAACATCACCGGGGCCGCGCTGTCGGCGCCTCGCGCCATCGCCGTGTGGTCCTCGCCTGCGGCGTCGGGCGTCGATGGCGTTCGCGACACCCACCACGTCACGCCAAGCGCCACAATGGGCAGCAAGACGACGGCCACGATACGTAGCAGGCGCCAGCGTGGCTTGTCTCTAACGGTGGTGACTGGCGCTTCCTTGCCGATCTCTGGCATCAGCGGGACCCTCCATCGCGAGCTGGCGGGGATCGGCGCGGAGACGCCGGAGGCGCTCCGACGAGCGGCTGCCCCACGATCATCTCCAGATCGGCCCAGGCACGTCCTTCTGCTGCGTCGAGGGCCAGCAGTTCCTGCCGGTATCGGTTCACGGCCATGCGATTGTCGATGACGGTCATGAAATCCACGCCACCGGTGCGATACGACGAGAGCGATGAGGTCGTAGCCGCCTCTGCCTGCGGGAGGATGCTGGAGCGGTAGAGCACACGGAGTCGACGCGCGCTGGTGAGCGCCGCGCGCACCTCCGTCAAGCGGCTGCGCGTATCTGCACGCATGGCGATCAGTTCTGCTTCGGCCATCGCGCGCATCGCCACGCTTTCCTCACGCATCCGGAGCTGTCGCGATCCGGCGAAAATGGGCAGCGATACCCCAGCCATGAGGCTACCCATGCGGTCGATGCCCATCGGCATTCGGCGCTGGCCGTATTGGATGCCGAGCTGCACGTCGGGCCAGAGTTCGCGGCGCGCCAGGGTCGCATCTGCGGCTGCGGCTCGTACGTCGGCTGCTCCAGCCGCAAGCATGGGCTGCGTTTCGGATGCCGCCTGCACGAATGTCTCCACGCTCGGCACCTCGTCGGGAAAGGCTGGAAGTACCGAACGCCCGGCGACGGCGTCGGGGGAGGTGTCTGCGGCCGCCGCCAGCCGAGCACTCGCGCCCTCCAGCATGGCCTCCATCCGGACGATCTCCTCATCCATCCGGGCGATTTCCACGCGTGCGCGGAGCACGTCGGCCTGCCGTCCATCTCCGACGCGATACATCGCGGTGGCGACGGCCGCCACATCCTCCAGCAGCCGCCGCGTCTTCCGTGCAATGGTGAGCGCGCCCTCGAACTGGTAGCGCTCGTAGAACGCCATTGCGGCCGCGGACCGCGCCGTCCACAGCGCATCCGCAGCACGTGCGTGCACGGCATCAGCGCGGGCGCGGGCTGCGCGGCCAGCAGCGGACAGTTTCCCGGGAATCGGGACCATCTGCATGAGCTGCAGCTGCACCATGCCGAGCGCCTCATCGGGCCGGAGCGAGGGCAGCGAGTAGTTCATGAAGCCCACCTGCAGTTCGGGATCCGGCGGACGCCGCGCGCCCGGGATCCGTGCATCAGCGGCGCGCGCGAGGGCTCTTGCGGCTTGCACGCGAGGACTCCGACTCGCGACCAGCGCATACACCGAGTCGAGCGTCAGCGCCGACGGAGCACTCTCGAGCGGGGGCACGACCTGGGCGACTACCGGCGTCCCAATCACCGTCCCGATGAGGAGCACGCCGTAGGCTCGTGGCACAGACCACCGGGACCAGACGCCTCGATCACCTCGATGCGCCCTTGCAGATGCTGCAGTGGTCTGACACCAGTGGTGGTGTCCGCCGTTCACATCCGACAATGGGATCACCTCGAAGGGGGCAACGCTCCCGGCACGGCGCGGCACCGCGCGCGTTGACCGGTCCATCAACGCGTCACGTGGACTCCTCTGGTGCTCAGGTTCACGATACCTCCACGCGTCGAGCCGCTGCGTCGGGGTTTCGGCGAGCCTGTGTCCGGGTTCGCCTGACACGCGACACTCGGCGTGAGGCGCGTCCGACTATGGTGCGCTGCCTCAGACGCAGGCGTCGCTGACCAGCCTCGTGGCGTCGCTATTGCGCTCATACGCAATACAACTTGATGGCGCCCGTGCGCCTCGGGTGACGAGTCAGTTCCGTCGACTGGCCTTCCGTCGTTCGTCTCATCGGCCGTAACGACTGATGCGCCCCCGCACCTCAATCACGCCGCCGCCATCGTGCGACAGGCCTCGGCGCACTTTCGGCAAGCCTCGGCGCAGATGCGACAGTGATCGTGTTTCGATGCATGCTTGTCGCACTCAGCCGCGCAGGCGTCGCACGCGTCGGCGCACGCGCGGCACATGATCGCGGTGAGTGGGCCTCCGCGTGCCATCACGCGTACGGCAGCCGAGCACACCTCGGCACAGTCTCGGTCGAGACGGATGCACGCGACCAGCATCGCGTTGCCCGACTCCGCCAGACAGGCGTCTGAGCACATTTCGCAGGCGACGAGACACGCCACGCACGCCTCGATAGATTCGTGATTCTTGGTTCCAGCGCCATGCAGATACGTTTTGAGCTCGATTGCCGTCATGGAATACTCCGCGGTGAATCGTGAAGTGAAGTGTGCTCGATGAGATAGAAGAACAGCCTTGGGCAGACCGTGCTACTTCATGTGCCTCATGGCCTCCTCGTGCATCGCGGCGAGATGCGTGATGCGCATCTCGTGGGCCGGCATCATCGCAGCCAGCCCCATCGCACTCATCCCCGACATTTGCTTCAGATCGGTCTGGATCGAGTCGCCAAGCGCACTCCACATTGGCGTGCTGGTCATCTTCATGCTGCGCATCTGCTCGTTCATCTGCGACAACATGCCGTCGACCATCTTCTTGTGGTCCGGCAGCATCGACTTCATCGCCGCGGCATCGGCGCCCTTCATGGCGGCCATATGCGCGATCATGGCGGCGGACATGCCCGGCATCGACGACCCGGACTGCATTGCAGGCATGCTGTCAGCTCCGCGTGGCGGCCTCATGCCGTTCATGCCACCCATGACACCCGAGTCGCCGGGCATGGCATTCGCGGACGGCGCCATTGCGCTGTCCGTTTGCGATGCGTCGCTTTTGCCGCACGCGGCCATCAGCGGAAGCACGGCGCAAATCGTCCAGCTGAGGATGCTTGATCGTGCAGTCATGTGGTACTCCAGTCAGAAGAGTGCGAGACGGCATTGCCCGATGGCGTCATCATGACACCGCGCGTTAACGGCAGGTGCGCTGCCTGGCAGGACAGCTACGCATGCCTCGACATGCTTTTACGATGCATAAATCCAGCCAGAGTTTGACATCCGGCCATTGGCACCGATCTCATCTGGCCGGCACGGCATCGATCCACGTTACGTTCGCACGCCGAGAGTGGTGCGTTCCGGGGCGCTCGGCGAACGTCGTATCACAGATGCGCATAGACATGAGCGCCGGGGAGATCGCGACCACGGGCCCTTGGCAGGCAGAGGTCGATTCAGTCCCTCGAGATGGCTTTGGCATTGACCGGCGGCGTCAGCAGCACACCAATGGTGCAGGTGCACTCGCAGCAAGCGGAAGCGCAGCATGAGTGAAGGGCGCGTCGCGCAGGAGCGCACCGCTCATCTGATCGTCGACGAGTACGGTGACATACGTCAGTGGTGGTACGTTACGAGTGCGCCTGCCATGATGCTTCATGGGACGGTCCGCTACGCTTTTCCGCTAGTTCGTGTCGTACAGATTTCGCGTACTGCAGCCCGAGTGGGCCGCGCAGGCGGGGCACATTCCGCCGAGAACGACAGAACGCGACAGATTGCGGAGGCGCACTTCCATGTCATCGCTGGACCGTAGGACGGAGGCCGATGTACTCCGCGATCACCTGACGGACGGGGCGCGAGCCGTTTGGCGCGTTCGCGGAATGGCTGAACGTTCCTGCTGACCGTCGTCCACGCCCCGGCAGCGGGATCACTCCTGCCTGATGTATGACACGGCACATCCACCTTCTCCGAGAGGTACTGAAATGGACACCCTCACCTTTGATGTTGACGGGATGACGTGCGGCGGTTGCACCGGGAGTGTGCAGCGCGCCCTCAGTGCGGTCGATGGGCTCTCCAATGTGCATGTCTCGCTGCGTCCAGGAACGGCGACGATGGACGCCGACAGCGCGCGTGTGACGCCGAAACAGATAGAGGCGGTGATCGGTCGAGCGGGGTATCGCGCCAAGGCGCACGTCGATGCGCACACCTGATTGTACGCGCCCGGCTCCTGAAAGACTCAACGACACGCGGCGAGCTGACCCGTCGTTGACACGGCGGGCGCTTGCTGCGGGACCGTCGGCTGGCATCACGTGGCGAATGCACAGTGGACGTGTTGCACCATGGACGATTCGCAAACCGACGACCGCGTGACGACGACGGTTGCTCAACCCGACATTGACGACGCGCTACTCGAAACACTTGAATCCCGCGCGCTCTGCTACTTCCTCGACCGCGCACATCCGCTGACCGGCTTGGTCGCGGACAGCACGATGCCCGACACCGTCAGCAGCATTGCGGCGGTCGGCATGGCGCTCGGGGCATATCCCGTCATGGTGGAGCGTGGACTGCTGTCGCGCGACGAGGCGGTCGCGCGAACCCTGCGCGTCCTGCGCTTCTTCCGCGACAGCCCGCAGGGCGAGGCTGAGGACGCGACCGGGCATCGGGGCTTCTACTACCACTTCCTCGACATGGAGTCGGGCCGACGGGCGTGGCACTGC
>JANPFJ010000036.1:0-2366 GCA_031423355.1 Gemmatimonadaceae bacterium
GCAGGCGGTCACCAATGCCACCGGTGCGTTCAGCATTCCGGCAGCGGGAGCAGGGAATGGCACCATCGCTGTCTCGAACATTCTGGCCGCGTGTTCGTTCGTGCCGGTTCCGTTCGTGCTGCAAAGTGGCGGAGCTGTGACACTCGATCTGGTGGCCACGTGTCCTGCGCCGGTATCCCCGTCGAGTCAATAGTTCCGCAGCCGGTGCGCTGTGCCTGCGACCCTACCGCGCGCGCTCATACTGCGCCGTCATTCGCCTCACCCGGTCCACCAGCTTCTCGGAACTGAGCTTCGCCCGCGTCCGGTCAACCAGCAGCGGAAACGCCAGCGGCGTCGGCCGCTCGACATCGATCAGCCGCACGGTGCCATGCTCCAGCCGCCGCAACGTGGCGCCGATGCGGCTCGATTCCAGTTGGCGCTCGAGCACTTCGCGCTTCGCCTGTGCGATCAGCAGGTTGTCGGGGTCGTACTTCGCGAACACGTCGTAGAGCAGCCCGCTCGACGCCTGCACCTGCTTCATGGATTTCGACTGCCCCGGAAAGCCTTCGAAAATGAGCCCAGCCACCCGCGCGATCTCACGGAACTGGCGGCGCGCCAGTTCGGCCGCATTCAGCGACTCGGTTATGTCGTGCAACAGGTGCGCGCTGCCGAGTAATCCCGCCTCGAGCGCCTCCTCGATCGGTGCACGCTCCGGCGACAGCAGCTCGAATCCGTAGTCGTTGCAGGCGAAACTGAAGGTGATCGGCGTCAATTGTGCAATTCGGTAGGCGAAGAGCGCCGCCAGCCCTTCGTGCACCAGCCGTCCATCGAACGGGTAAACGAAGAGATGATGTCCCTCCTTCGTCTCCACCCGCTCGATCAGCAGCTCCGTCGGTGACGGAATGATCGACCGTTCGGCCTGCAGCTGCATGATCCCGCGCACCGCCAGCATCTCTGGGCTCGCGTACTGCTCTTCACGCGCCTCCTCGAGCTTGTTGCGCACGGCCAGCGACAACTCGGTCGAGAGCGGCATCCGCGAGCCCTGCCAGCTCGGCACCGCACCAGATGCACCCTTCGCTTTCCGCACCCACGCGGTGAGGTCCTTCACACGCACGAACTCCAGCGCACGACCGGCAAAGATGAACCGATCCTTCGGTTTCAATCGCGCGATGAAACTCTCCTCGATCGTGCCAAGTCGGCCGCCGGTGAGAAAGCGCACCGCCAACGCCGTGTCGCTGACGATCGTGCCGATGCTCATCTTGTGGCGTTGGATCACGCGCTTGTCGCTGACGAAGTAGTGCCCGTACTCATTCGTTACTCGCGAGTACTCGGGATACACCCGAAGCGCGACGCCGCCGCGGGTGATGAAGTCCAGCACCCAGTCGAGCTCCGCATCCGTCAGCGCGCCATACGCCCGCGTCGTCCGCAACTCGGCCATGATCTCCGGGCGGGTAAAGCCGCCGCCGATGGCGCGCGACACCAGATGCTGCGCGAGCAGATCGAGTGGGCGGTCCACCGGATCGCGGCTCTCGATCCTGCCGTCGCGAATCGCATCGCGTGCCGCGGCCACTTCCACCAGCTCGAAGGCATGCGTCGGCACGCAGACGATCTGCGACACGCGCCCCGGTGAGTGCCCGGATCGCCCCGCGCGCTGCAGCAGCCTGGCCACGCCCTTCGGACTCCCGATCTGCATCACCAGATCGACCGGCGCGAAGTCCACGCCGAGGTCGAGCGATGATGTCGCGACCACCGCGCGGAACCGGCCACTCTTGAGACCATCTTCCACCGTCTGTCGCTGCTGCTTGTCGAGCGAACCGTGATGGATCGCCACCGTTTCGAACCACTCCGGCCTCGCGGCAATGATCGACTGAAACCAGATTTCGCACTGCGATCGCGTGTTCGTGAAGATGATCGCCGACTGCGCCGCGGCGATTCGATCGAGCACCTGCGGCAGCAGTTTCGTGTTCAGGTGGCCTGCCCACGGAAAACGCTCCATCTCGTCCGGGATGAGCGACTCGACCACGATCTCCTTCGGCACGATGCCGCGCACCAGAACACCAGGGTTCGCCGTGCCACTCGCGTTGCGTCCGAGCAGCGTTTCGCACGCCACATCGAGGTTGCCGAGTGTGGCCGAAAGACCCCAGATGCGGAGCGCCGGGCAGAGGGCGCGGAGACGCGCCAGCGCCAGTTCGACCTGCACGCCGCGTTTCGTCGCCATCAGTTCATGCCACTCGTCGACGACCACACACTGCAGCGTCTCGAACAGCTGCGCCTGATCGTCACGGCAGAGCAGCAGCTCGAGCGACTCCGGTGTGGTGATCAACGCCGACGGCAGGCGCTCGCGCTGCGCACGTCGCACCTTCTCGGAGGTGTCGCCCGTGCGTGAT
>JANPFJ010000037.1:0-2457 GCA_031423355.1 Gemmatimonadaceae bacterium
GCTTCGCGGCACGATACTGGTCTTGATCAGTGCGGCCAGTTTCGGCACCACACTGATCTTCACGCAGCGCGCGCTGGACGGTGGCGTGACGTTGCCGGCGTTGCTCGCGTATCGCTACGCGCTGGGCACTCTGATGCTCTGTCTGGTCGCGGGTGGTATCGGGCCGGTGCGGGCCGTGGGCGACCGCAAATGGGGATTGTTGACAGTCGGTGGCACGGGGCAGGCGATGATCGCCGGGCTGTCGGTCGCGGCGCTGCAATTCATCCCCGCCGCCAGCGTGGCATTCCTGTTCTATACCTATCCCACCTGGGTTGCGGTGCTCGCGATCGTCCGCGGGACGGAGCGCGTCGATGGCGCGAAGGTCGCCGCGCTGCTGTTGTCGCTGGCGGGCATCGGTACCATCGTCGGCAACCCGTTCGCTACGCAGTTGGATCCGCGCGGCATCGCGCTCGCGCTGACGGATGCGATCGTCTATGCGTTGCTGATTCCGTGGCTAGGCAAGATTCAGCAAGGGCTCAAGCCGGCGCCAGCAGTCACGTGGATGGCGCTCGGTGCCGGCATCTGGTTCCTGGCTGGTGCGCTGCTCCTGAAGGCCCCGCTCGGCAACCCATCGTCGGCCCTGCTGGTGAATGCGGTGGCGCTGGCCGTGATTCCGACGGCCGTGGCGCTGATCACCTTCGTGGCGGGGCTGGCGATTCTGGGCCCGGTGCGGACGTCGATCGTGAGCACGCTGGAACCGTTCTGGACGGCGCTACTGGCGGCGCTGGTGCTGGGTCAGGCGGTGGGGCCGCGGACGTGGATCGGCGGGGCGATGATTGCGATGGCGATGCTCGTGTTGCAGCGGAAGCCTCGCCCGGCTGCAGTGTCGGCAGGCTGACGCCCGCGTGGGCGTCGTCAGGTATTGTCGACGCGCGGACGGTTGCGGTGCCGGTCGTTCCAGGCGAAAAGCCCTGCCCCGATGAGGGCAATACCCGCAAAACTGAACCACTGAAAGGCGTAGCTCTTGTGGGAGCCTTCGCTGGGCGGCGGAGGGACGAGCCGGGGAGGCACATTCGCCTTGGGCGAGGTATCACCGAGCTGCACCAGTTGGATGCGTGCGACCGGGTACGGCAACCCCGTCTGCACGACGTCGATGTCGAGGGTCCGCATCAGTTTGGGGCTGGTCTGCCCAGCGGCACTGGTGTCGCGGGAGCTGGCCGGCAGTGCAAAGGCGATGACATCAGCCGAATCCGCTTCGCGCCACTTCGCCGCTTCGACGGTCTTTCCATCGGGCGAATAGACCCAGCCGCGGTTGATGAGGTAGGCGGTGTCGGTTCCGGCGATGCGCAATGGCGTGAGCAGGTTGACGCCGGGTGATCCACCGCGGATGCGCTGCGTGATCACGATTTCGTTGGCATAGTCGAACGCGCCGCGCAGCTGCACGCGACGATAGCGCATGGCGGCGCTGTCACGCGGCAGCCGGTTGATGGGTACGGGAGGGGCGGTGATGTGCGACGCCACTTCTGCATTGAGGGCGCGACGCCACGCGAGGCGCTCGAGTTGCCAGAAGCCGAGTCGGGCGAAGAGTGCGGCAAGGGCGACGGCGATGACCACGAAGACGATGACGCGCGCGCGCAGGCTGGCGGGCGCAGTGACGTCCGTTGCCACTAGAAGAGCGTCATCTGTTCGCCGAGCTGGTCGGGTGTGACCGGGGTTTGTCCCATCAGGCGCTGCAGCTGGCGCACACTCTCGGGGCTGTGACCGGAGAAGTGATTGTTGACGAAGCCGTAGATCGTCTTGACGCGAGTCTGCAGCCCCTTGATGGCTGTGGCCCAGGCGTTCAGTTCACGGGTTCGATCGACCTGAATGTGGCTGTAGTCGGTGAAGTCGCGATTGGGGCCCATCCACCGCAGGTAGGCCGTTGGCGAGGTTGGATTTTCAGCCAAGGCCAGCATCTGCTTGCGAGGAATCCAGCGCGCGTCGGTGAGGGTCAGCGCGACCTTGTACTCCTTGAGCAGCGCGATGACGCCTTCGTTGATCCAGCCACGCTGACGGAACTCGATGGCGAACGCGATCTCCTTGGTCGGCAGCGTCGGGAGGAAGGCAGCCAGTGCGGGAAGTTCGGACGGCGAGAAATCGGGGCCGAGCTGGATGAGGACGATGCCCAGCTTGTCCTCGAGTTCGCGGGCTCGATCGAGGAAGAGGTTCGTCAGATCGCCGGATTCGCGCAGGCGATTGTCGTGTGTGATCTCCTGGGGGAGCTTGAGGGCGAACTTGAAGCCCTCGGGGACCTTGTTGGCCCATCCTCGCACGCTGCGTACTGACGGAATGGCGTAAAAGGTTGAGTCGATCTCAACCGTGGAGAACGCGCGGGAATACACGCCGAGGTAGTCGGGCGCTTTCGTACCGGACGGATAGAACGCGCCGACCCATGCGTCGTAATTCCAGCCCTGTGTGCCGAGCCGGATCGTGGCTGCC
>JANPFJ010000038.1:0-20421 GCA_031423355.1 Gemmatimonadaceae bacterium
TTCTCCCTTGACACGAGCGTGTACGGACTCTGCAGCAGGATCACTCTCAAGACATGAAGTACGCGGACTCTCGGCATCGCTGCCCCGCAGGCGAAGGAACCGCTGCTGCGCGAACGATGCGCAGCTCCGCCAGTGCTACCAGATCATCACACTGCCATCGACGAAGGCCCGCTCGGTGGTGCCACACCGCATGACGACTGCTGGTGCCGTCTCCTGAGCCGAGTGTCTGATCTCGATCGGCGCGGTTCCGAGCGGAATGGATGGCTGACTCCGCCTGAGCGGGTGCCGCAGACGTACGAGGGCGGAACGCATGAGCTACCTCCGGAAAATGCAAAAGACGGCGCCTGAACACCCAAGGTGTTCCGTGCGCCGTCAACAATGAGACCCAGGATCCCGTCGCTACGACCATCATCTGTGCCGCGTCGATCGCGACATGCACAGGGTATGATGAAACGCTCGGCGAGTCAAGCGAACCCTTGGGCTGCGAGCATGAGGATCATCGGACGGATCAGCTGCTGTGTCATGGCCGTGCGATGATCCGCGCATTTCCAGACACGAGTCGAGCATGGTATTGCGGAACGACCGCTCGCCCGATACCCTCCTTCTCACAACAAGCTGCGCGATTGTCGCGCAGGCCAGGTCGAATGAGCGCAGAGGCTCGTCAGACGATGGCGCGAGTGGCCAAACGGCCGCCCGCGCCTTTTTTGTTTGCCCTGCTTTCTCGGCTGCACAGCGGGTCGCCAACCATCAGGAGCGTGATTACATGAGTCAAGCCGTCCAGCGTCAGTCAGACGCATGTGATCCGGCGTTCATCAGGTTCAACGCAGGGACACTTTCAGCATACGAGGTCCTGCGATCGCCTGCATTGGAGATCCAACGCTGCATCCTCGATGCGCAACGGGAGGCGAGTCGCCTCGAGGCGATCGTACATCAGTTGGCGGCTGCCATCCACCGCGACGGCATCGCATCGTTCGGCGCAGTCGCGCTTTTTCGGGAAAGCAACAGGCAACTGAAGCGGGAGCTGGATGAGTTCACGCTCGACTCATTCGCACTGGTCTCGATCGGGCGACAGATGCAGTCACCGGAGTGCAATGGTGTGTGATTGATCCGGCAGGCGATTCCCACGGCTGAGTGCCCTGTTTCCGGAACTGGCATGAACACACGGGAGCGAGGGACTGACTCAACAGCGAGCGTCTGCCGATGGCCTCATGTCCGGCGCGGCGCCACTCCTCGCGCTGGAACTGCTGATACTGGTGCCGCGGCGTCAGTGACCAGTCTGAGCGGTGATCCGGTCGCCGCACCGGCGCCCGGCCACGGCAAGCCGTCGCTGGCCCCCTCGTCGATCCCGGCCAGGACGACCAACTGTGTCAGCGCCGGCAGCGACGTGGAGCCGGTCTTCGCCATGATCGATGCACGGTGATTCTCGACGGTTCGCTGACTGATGCCGAGCAGTGACGCAATGCGCTTGCTCGGGTAGCCGGCCACCACCATCGCCAGCACTTCGCGTTGCCGGCCTGTCAGTGTGGCGAGGTGGCTGCGACAGACAGAACGGCGCGGGTCCGGCGCGTATGAAGCGCGCGACGTCTGAAGCGCATGGGCCACCGAGACGACAAAGGCCTGGAGCCCGTCGAGCACCTGGCACTGCTGATCGAGCTGCGCGCGCAACCGGAGATTCTGTGCGAGGAGTGCGTCATTGGCCATCCGGTGTGCAGTGTTCTCGCGCCGGAGCCCGGACGCCGTGTCATCACACTCAGCAGGCGGACTCAGCGTCGGCAGATCGGACGCGTGCGACATGGGTAGTCAACCGGGCGGAAAGGAGTCTGGCGGGAAATCGGTTCCTTGCAGACAGGAAGCTCTGCATGAAGCACCGCAAGAATCGAGCTTCTCCGAACAGATCCGCCTCGCGAGGTGCTCCCGAACGCTGGGCGCCGGGCCCGACGCAGCTGCGCGGTTGAAGGAAGCAGCGCGGTTCACACGGGGGCGCAACGACCGATCAGTGCACCGCGCTGGTGAGCTGACCGTCGACCACTTCGAGCGTGCGGTCGCAGCGCTCGGCCAGCGCCTCGTTGTGCGTGACGATCAGAAAGGTGGTGCCGAGTTCGGTGTTCGCCTTCTTCAGCATCTCGAACACGCTGTCAGCGGAATGGGTGTCGAGATTGCCGGTTGGTTCATCGGCAAGGATCAGTGCGGGACTCATGGCCAGTGCGCGGGCGATCGCGACGCGCTGCTGCTGCCCCCCGGAGAGGTTGCTGGCCGGATGATCGGCCCACGCGCTGAGCCCCATGTCGGCCAGCAGTTCGCCTGCGCGGGTGCGCATGGCCTCGGTCGGAAATTCATGCTTGAGCAGCATGGGCATCATCACGTTCTCGATCGCCGAGAAGGCTGACAGGAGGTACGACTGCTGGAACACGAAACCGATGCTTTCGTTGCGGAGCGCGGTCAGCGCGGCGTCATTCATGGCACTGGTGTCGGCGCCGCGAATCAGAAGACGACCCGTCGTCGGCCGGTCGAGCAGGCCGATGATGTTGAGCAGCGTGCTCTTCCCTGATCCGGATGGGCCGACCAGCGCCACGAACTCGCCTCGATCGAGCGCCATGTCGATACCGTGCAGCACTTCGAGCGCATTGGGTCGACCGAGCGCGTACGTCTTGGTCACCTGCTCGAGCGTGAGGATATGCCCCGACTCAGCCACGGATCGCATCGACCGGATCAAGCCTGGCGGCCGTCACGGCCGGCAGCGCCGCCGCCACGACGCCAGTGATGGTGGCGAGTGAGATCGACCAGACGAAGAGACTCGCGCGTACCGACAGCGGGAACAGCTCACTGCCATCCTGCAGTCGGACCACCGCGTGAAAGACTGACAGCGCACCGATTCCGAGCGCTGATCCGGCAGCGGCGCCGAGGCCGCCAAGAATCGCACCCTGCAAAAGAAATACCCGCAGCATCTGGTATTGTGTTGCGCCCATGGCCCGCAGAATGCCGATGTCCTGCGAGCGCTGGATCACGGACACGATCAGGACGCTCGCCACACCGAAGGCCACCGACAGCGCGACGAACCCCTGGATGGTGGTAAAGGACATTTCCTGCGCGCTGAGGGTGCTGAAGAGCTGTGCATTGGTCACGATCCAGCTCTCGGCCTTCACACCGGTGCTGGCCGAGACCGACTGCGCCACGACCTCGGCCGCGTAGAGATCGTGCACCGTCATGTCGATCGAGGTCACACCACCATTCAGTGCGGCGAGCGACTGCGCCGTGCGCAGCGCGACGAACGTGGAACGTTCATTGGCGCCTTTGTTGCCAAGATCGAACACGGCGCTCACGGTCAGCGATCGCGTCGTGGAGCTGGCCGCGATGACATTCAGCTTATCGCCAACCGACACGCCGAGCTGGCGCGCCAGTTCACTGCCGATGATGATGTCGTTGCTGGTGAGGCGGGGCTCACCTGCGGTGATGTACTCGGGGATCCTGACGATGCGGAAGTAGTCGTCGCCGTCGATTCCGGTGAGGGTGATCGACCGGCTGGCGTTGCCCCGAACAGCCAGCGCGGCGGCCGAGACGGTCGGCGTGACGACGGCGATGTCCGCGCGTCGACGCAGTTGTGCGATGATCGTCTGCCACTGGTCAATGGAACGCAGCCGCTGGGTCGGCCGCTGGATCACGTTGGCGTAGATGATGCCTGACGCGAGCCCTCGGAGCGGACGGGCCGACTCTTCCGGCGGCAGGATCTGGATGTGTGCCTGTGCCATGAGCACACGTTTCACGAAGTTGCCCTGCAGCGACGTGAGCATTGCCGACATGAACACGATCACGCCAACGCCAATGGCAACACCGCTCACGATTGCCAGTGTCTGCATGCGTCCTTCCTTGAGAAACCGGAGCGCCGTGATGCACTCGAACGGCATCCAGCGTTTCACGGTACCGTGCGCGCCGCGGTGGACGATACGGCCTGCACGCGGATGCGATGACCGTCGCGCACTTTGGAGGCCGTCGTCGGGACCAGCAGATCTCCCGCCGCCAGCCCGTGTACGATCTCGGCACGGCCGGCACTCGTCAGCCCGATCGTGACCGCCTGACGCCGCGCGTGGCCGCTGCGCGTCACCAGCACCCATGGCGCCGTGGTCCCGATGTCATGGATGTCCGCCGATGCCGCGATGATCGCCCCCGCGCGACGTGCCGTCTGGATGTCCACGGACACCGTCATGTCCTGCCGGAGATAGGCGGGTGCGTCCGGAACCGCGAGCTGCACTTCGACCGAGGCGCGCAGAAGATCGACGCCGGGATTGACGAACGACACCGTCGCCGGGAAGCGCTGCGTCGGATACGCGTCGGCCGACACCAGGGCGGCCTGTCCGACCGCCACCTGAGCGAGATTCTTCTCGTCGATCTGGACCTCGATGCTCACTGCGCCGGAGGGCGACAGGAGCATCAGGGCTTTGCCGATCTGCGCCACGTCGCCGACTTCAACGTTGCGTGCAATGAGGATGCCGGCGCGCGGCGCAAGAATGGCGCGGTAGCCGACACGGGTGCGTGTCGCCGCGAACGCGGCCTGCGCCTGCGCCAGCTGTGTCGAAACGACTGCAGCGGCACTGCCCCCCGGGGCACTCGCAACGACCGCGAGCTCGGCCGATCGCACCGCCGCACGCGCGACATCGAGATTCTTGCGCGCCTCATCGAGCGCGGCTTGCGTATCGAATCCCTGTGCGGTGAGGTTGCGATTGAACGCAGCCTCGATGCTCAGCAACGAGGCGCGCGATTGTGCCAGTGCCTGCTGCGCCGATGGCAGGGTGAATTCCCGCAGCTGCCGAACCTGGGCCGTCGCCTGTTGCACCTGTCCAGCCGCCTGACGTTCGAGAGCTCGCGACTCGGTGTCGTCGAGGATGATCAGCGTGTCACCCGCGCGCACCGCCTGCCCTTCCCGAACAGGGATCCGCTGCACGACACCCGTGATCTGCGTGCCGATCTCCGACCGGAAGCGCGTCGCCGCGCGCCCGCTGGCCACCAGCGTCCGCACCAGGTCGGCCTGCACGACCGGCGATGCCACGATCACCGGGCCGAGCAGCCACGGACGAAACACCGTCCAGCCCAGAACGCCGAGGAGCAGGACGCCAAGACCCGTCCAGATCCAGCGCGCACGATGTTTCGCCGGTGGTGCAGTCGCGACGGTTGGCGCGGGCGCGCGTGGAGCGGTGGCCTCTGGCGTTGCCGGTGGCGCTGGCCCCGCTGGTGGCGCTGTCGGCGCTGGTGGCGCTGGTGGCGCTGGTGGCGCTGTCGGCGCTGCCGGAGTGCGCTGAGGTGGAGCGATCGGCGGAGTGATGCTGCCCCTACGCCGCCACTAAGCTCGCCGGCCGGAACTGATGACTGCCAGTGCCGAGCGTATCGCGAATCGCCCCGAGTTCATGCGCCGTACCGTGCGCCACCACGAGGAACTTGCCGGCCTTCACCGTCGTCTCGTACTCGATCGTGCTGTCCTTGGGAATTCCGATGCTCACCAGCGCCGCGCTGAGCGCACTGACGCCGCCGACGACGGCTGCGCCCTCGAGCGCCGCAATGATCCAGGTCAGCAGCGGCCCGGCCACCAGCACCGGTCCAACACCTGGAAGTACGAAGAACGCTGAACCGAAGAGCATGCCCCAGAGTCCACCCCAGAAGGCACCGGCCTTGCCCCACGCCTTCATCCGTCCGCCCGTGGAGTAGTAGCCGACGACATCCTCTTCGGTCTGGTAGTCCTTTCCGACGATCGAGAGCCGTCGCATGTCGAACCCGGCCTTCTGCACGTCGCGGATGGCCGTCTCAGCAGCGTCGCGCGATTCGTACACCGCCACCACAGCCTCGATGATGCCCGAGTCGATTGCTTTCAGGTGCGCCTGTCCGACATCGGTCTGCTCAGTCATGCGTACGTCCTTCAGGTGTGGGGGATGTGCAGCGGCGCGTGACCTTCACGTGCCGCACCGCGCGCGCGACAGTTATGTGTCACCGCACCCGCACCTTTCACACTACCGAACGGGATGTTGGCGTCGGGAGGATCGGAAAATACGTATGCGCCTGTGGTGGACTGCGCACAGAACACGCACTGCCGCGAGACGCGGAATCTTCACGGCCGAGCACGGTGATCGTCCGCGCGCGATCCGCGCGTCACGCGAAGGCTACACGTCCGGCGTTGCGCTCTCGTGCGCACCAGCCCTTCTTGGATCGAGAGCCGCTGGCTCCGGTCGTTTTCTCCTCGGCCCCTCCTGTCCCGCCATCGCGAGAGATGACGCCTCAGATGACTCACACCTCAGCGCCGAATGCTGGCGTCCTGGGCCGCCTTCGGTCCGAAACGCAGGGCGAGCATGCCGCAATCGAGCAGACACTCGATCTGATGCGCGAACCGTTGGGGCTCGATGACTACCGGAAGATCCTGGAACGGTTCTTCGGCTTCTATCGGCCGGTTGAATTGCTGTTCGCGCGTGCGACGGTACCGGCCGAGGTGTCGAGCCTGCTGACGCTGCGCCCGCGGACGCCTCTGCTGCGTGAGGATCTGATCGCGCTTGGTGTGCAGAACCCCGACACGTTGCCGATGTGTGCCGAGCTTCCGCCGCTCTCGACGGCCGCGCAGTGCCTCGGGTGTCTCTATGTGATGGAAGGTGCCACGCTCGGCGGGCAGGTGCTGAGCCGCCATCTCGAGCGTACGCTTGGCATCACGCCCGACACCGGATCTCGCTTCTTCACCGGCGATGGGCCGCGCACCGGCGAAATGTGGAAGGCGTTCCGCGTCGCATTCACCGGATTCGAGACGCCGGAGACGGCGGATAGTGTCGTCGCATCGGCGCTCGCAAGCTTCAGCGCCTTGCGCGAATGGTGTTCGGCCGGGCAAGTCGCATGAGCACGTCACAGCCGGCAGCGGAGTTGCCGCCCTGGGAGCAGGGACCGTACAGCATCAAGCGCCATGGACTCTCCTTGTCGAACTGCGATGCGGAACCCGTCCAGACCCCCGGGTGCATTCAGGCACACGGCGCCATGCTCGTCATGCGGCGCGAGGATCGCATCATCGTGCAGGTCAGCGAGAACTCCGCGGCGATTCTCGGCGCCGCACCGGAGCTGCTGCTGGGAGCATCGATCAGCGCGGTCGTCGGTGTCGCGGGTGAGCATCGACTGTCTGACCTCATGGCACGCACGGCAACCGACGCGAACCCGTTGTACGCCTTCACGATGGAGCCGCGGGGGGATGCGGCGCCGCTCGACGTGTCGCTGCACACGATCGATGGCGTTGCGATCGTGGAGTTCGAACCTGTGGTCCACGGCGGGGGCGTTCCGAAGGATGGCTACGAACGCGTCAAGGCGGCGGTGGGTCGGCTGCGCGGCGCCACGGATCTGCAGCATTTCTGCACGATCGTGGCTGAAGAGTTCCGCGAGCTGACCGCACTCGACCGCGTGCTGGTGTACAAGTTTCACGAGGACGGCCATGGTGAGGTCTTCGCCGAGAGCCGGCGTGACGATCTGGCGCCGTGGCTGGGCATGCACTATCCCGCGGCCGACATCCCGCAGCCGGCACGGGAGATCTTCAGGCAGCTGTGGATTCGCCCGGTGCCGGACGTCGATGGGGAACTGGCCGAGCTGGTACCGCTCGTGAACCCTGACACCGGCCGCGCGCTGACCATGACGTACTGCGCATTGCGCGGGCCGTCGATCATGTACACGGAGTACCTGCGGAACATGGGGGTTACCGCGATCGTGACCATGTCGCTCCGGCACGGCGACAAGCTGTGGGGGCTCATCGTCGGGCATCACTACTCGGGCCCGGCGCACCTGCCGCTGCCGGTGCGCGCCGCCTGCGAAATGCTGGCGCAAATCGTGTCGCTCCAGCACCAGGCGGTCGAGGCGCAGGAGTTCCTCGGGTATCGCCTGAAGCTCGAGGTGGTGCATCAGCAGCTGATCGCGCAAGCTGCCAAGGAGGGCGGCCTGGAGGCGATGATGGACGGCCCGCCCATGCTGCTCGATGCCACCAATGCGACCGGCGCCGCCCTTTATGCCAATGGCCGCTGGTCGCGGGTCGGCGTGACGCCTGAGGATGACGAACTCGATGCGCTGGCACAGTGGATTGCGACGCGCACCGAGTTCCAGTCGCCGACCCTGCCCGTCTATGCGACCGACCGGCTCGCAGACGCGTATCCGGCGGGGGCGTCACTGACGGCGGTCGCGAGCGGCGTGCTGGCCGTTCCGCTTTCGCGGAGTCGGCGCAGCCTGATCCTCTGGTTCCGCGCGGAGACGGCACAGGCGATCCGCTGGGCCGGCAATCCACTGGACAAGCCGACCGTTCCCGGGCCCCATGGGATGCGTCTCACGCCGCGTCGAAGCTTCGAGCTCTTTCTCGAATCTGTCACCGGACGCTCGCTGCCATGGCAATCGGTGGAAATCGACATGGCCTTGCGCCTCCGGACGTTCGTGATGGAACTCGTCCTGAGTCACGCCGAGCGCGTGGCCGACCTGAATACTGAACTCGTGCGAAGCAATGAAGAGCTCGACGCCTTCGCGTACGTGGCAAGTCATGACCTGAAGGAACCGCTGCGCGGGATCTACAAGTACGCCCATCAGTTGCGCGATGATGCCGCATTGCAGGGCGCTGAGCAGACGGCGAAGCTGGAGCGACTCTTGCGCCTGACGGTGCGGATGGACTCCCTTCTCGACTCGCTGCTGCATTTCTCGCGCGTCGGCCGGATGGCGCTGACGATGGAGGTCGTCGACCTCAACAGTGTGCTGGCGGAAGCAATCGAGATCGTCGATGCCCGAAGCTCAGAGCGGCGGAACGAGATCGTCGCGCCACGGCAGCTCCCGACCGCATTCTGCGACCGCATCCGGGTCCGTGAGATTCTCACCAACCTGCTCTCAAACGCGCTCAAGTACAACGACAAACCGGTGTGCATGATCGAGGTGGGATTCGCCGAGCCCCACGAGCCGGGGACCACGGCCGGTCGGCCGGCCGGGACGCGTGGCTTGACCGCGTACTACGTGCGGGACAATGGTATCGGCGTCGAATTCCGCCACGCGGACCAGATATTCAACATGTTCAAGCGGTTGCATGGCCGTGACGAGTACGGCGGAGGCACGGGTGCAGGGCTGACGATCGTGAAGCGATTGGTGCAGCGTCACGGTGGCGAGATCTGGATCGATTCGAGTCCCGGCGAGGGCACGACCTTCTGGTTCACGCTCGAGCAGGCGACTGAGCACTGACATGCCGCTCAGTGGACAGGTTGATTGCGTCGTGATCCTCGAGGACTCGGACGACGACTTCGATACCGTGTGCGAGGCGATTCGCCGCATGGGGATCGGCCCGGAGGTGTGTCGCGTCACGGACGGTGATGCCTGCCTGACACTCCTCTCGCACCGCACGACACAGCTTCCGTCACTCGTCATCCTCGACCTCAATGCGCCGGGGACGGACGGGCGTGAGACCCTTCGGCGCATCAAGCTCGATTCGGCACTCCAGCGCGTTCCGGTGGTGATTCTGACGACATCCACGAATCCGCGCGACCTCGACCTCTGCTACATGTACGGCGCGAACGCCTATCACACCAAGCCGGTGAAGTATCCGGATCACCTGCGGGCGGTCGAGGTCATACTCCGCTACTGGCTCGGCGACGTCACCAGCGCCTCCAGCGTGGTGCCCGCATCGTGACAGGCGAAGAGTGGCTGATCGTCATCGTTGACGACAACGAAGACGATCGCGATGATGTGCGGCGTATGCTGCTCAGCGCGTCGGGGCGCAGGTATCGGTTTCTCGAAGCAGCAACCGGCGCGGACGGCCTCCGTCTGGCTGGCGACGCTGCCGGCGCGTGGAACGGGCCAAGCTGCCTCGTGCTCGACTTCCACCTGCCAGACATGAACGCGCTGGAGTTCCTCGAAGCACTGACCGGTCCGGATGGCGCATCCAATCGCCCGGTGCTGGTCATTACCGGCGACGAGACGGAAGTAGCCGGACGGGCGTCACTGCGTGCCGGCGCGCATGACTACATCGGTAAGCGGTGGATGACACCGCAGGGACTGCTTCGCACGATCGACTCCGCCTCGGAACGCTTCGCCATGGCGCGGGAACTGCGCCAGCGGGACCGGGAACTGCAGTCTCTGGCGGACAACTCCCCCGATCTGATGACGCGATACGACCCGATGCTGCGGCATGTGTTCGTCAATGCTGCCGCCGCGCTGGCCATGGGATGGCCACCTGAGTCGATATGCGGTCGGTCACACCGTGATCTCGGCCTGGATCATGCCGTGTGGGAGCCTGCGCTGCGTCAGGTCTTCGAGACCGGGAGACCCGCGTCGATGCAGTTCAGTCGCGATCCATCGCATGTAGCGCGACAATATCTGGCGTCGCTGGTACCGGAGTTCGATGCGCACGGTGCCGTCGTAACCGTGTTGTGCGTCGCACGCGACGACACCGATCGCCGTGCCATCGAGCAGCACGCGACGGATGAAAGTCGTCGCAAGACCGATTTTCTCGCCACCCTGGCGCACGAGCTGCGCAATCCGCTGGCTGCCATCCGCTCAGGCCTCGAGATCCTCGCGATCCCGACATCGTCCGGACCGGCCACGGAGCAGGCTCTCGGATCGATGACACGCCAGCTTGCACACCTGGTTCGGCTGGTGGATGACCTCCTCGAAGTCAGCCGGATCGACGGCGGGAAGATCGCGCTGCGACGCGCGCCGGTGCTGTGTGGCGTCGTGCTCGAACAGGCGATCGAGGCGAGCCGCCCCATGATCGATGCCGCCGGGCACTCCCTGAGCATCACGGTTCCGGCCGAACCCATCCGCGTCAACGGTGACCTGGTCCGACTCTGTCAGATTGTGACGAATCTGCTCAACAACGCCGCAAAGTACACACCACGGCCCGGCCACATTGCGATCCTGTTGACGTGCACCGAATCAGAGGCGATCGTGCGGGTCCGCGACGACGGCGTCGGACTCTCAGCGCAAAATCTCGAGATCATTTTCGACATGTATACCCAGCTGGCGCAGGCCGATGACACGACGCCGGGTGGTCTGGGCCTCGGCCTGCCGCTGGTGCGTCACCTGGCGGAGCTGCACGGTGGCAGCGTCACCGCGGCCAGCGACGGTCCGGGAACCGGCAGCACTTTCACGCTCCGGCTCCCGCTGCTGACGTCGGCGGTTGATGCGGTGGAGGTGGCCGTGCCGCCCGTCGTTGTACAGGCGTCGCTGACAGCAGACAGCAGGCGCGTACTGGTGGTGGATGACAATGAAGATGCCGCACTCACCCTCGCACTGTCACTCAGCCTCTCGGGGCATCAGACCACGACCGCGCACAGCGGGCGCGCCGGGCTGGAGTTGATGGCGTCGTTCCGGCCCGAGTTGGCGTTGGTCGATATCGGCATGCCAGGAATGAGCGGCTACGAAGTCGCGGAAGTCATTCGTGCCGATCCGACGTTGGCCGGCATCACACTCGTCGCCGTGACGGGCCATGGCAGCCAGACTGACAAGGAGCGGGCGCTGGCGGCAGGTTTTGACTTTCACCTGACGAAACCGGTGGAGTACCGCGACGTCGAGAAGATTCTGTTGCAACGCCGGGCGTAGCGGCGACCTGGCTGGAGTGCGCGTCACGCGCGACGTCGGCCAGCCAATCGCCAGGCGTTCATGCAGCGGGAGCGCGGTGCGACTCGACGAACCAGAGCTGTTGATCGATGTTGCGTGAGATTTCCGTGAAGAGATCGGCCGTGGTGGCGTCGCCCTGCGTCGTCGATGCGGATGCCGCATCACGAATCGATTGCCCAAATGCCGCGAGGGCCATCGAGACGGCGAACAGATGCTTGGCCTCGTCCGCAACACCGAGCGCGTACGGCACGAGATACGATCGGGCGCTGGCCATCTGCACCGTACCTTCGGCCGTGCCGCCAAGGCCGGCCGCGCGTTCCGCGAGCAGGTCTGCTGCCTGCAGGGCTGTGCCAGCGGCCTTGTCGAACAGCTCATGGATCGCGATGAAACCGAAGCCTCGCACATTCCAGTGTGCCTGTTTCAACTGGCCGTGGAGATCGATTGCGGCGGCCAGCTGTCTGTTGAGCGAGGCGACCGACTGCAGGCGAATACTCTCGGGTAACGTGTTGTGCGTCTGGTGCATGCGCGAATCCAGTGACGGGTGGTTTCAGAAGTGACGGCGCCAACGTGTGATGGGACGGCGTGACCGGGTCAGGCGGTGGGGAACCGCTGGTCAGCTGCCATCTCTCCGGCTCCCGTAGGGTACTCTCCGGTCGCGTCGTAGCTGGAGGCTCGGAAATCACGCAGATGCGGTGCGATCAGCGAAGGACGTTCCCGACCATCGAAGCCGCGCGCGAAACCGAGACTGTTACGGCCCGCGTGTTGCATCGAGATTCATGCACGCCGCAGATCACCACCCATCGTGTTTCACCAGGACTCGAGGCATGCACTACGTCCGACGACGGGAGTCGGCTCGATTCGTTGTGCCGCTCCTGGCAGCGGCCGGCGCACTCAGCTTGTGTGCGTTGATCTGGCGCCGTCTGGCGGCGCCGCGCACCGCGCGGACCATGTCACATCGGGAATCCGACATCGCGAGTGCAGGTGTTCCTCCGTCCGGACCCACTCACGGCGTCGATGCGGGACCCGATGCGCAACTGGTTCACGACGGCAGCGGGCCGCTCGTCCATCGGCGCTACGATGTGCTGATCACCGGCACCACCCTGGGCGCCGGCGCACTGCTGCAACTGCTGCAGCGGCACCTGTCCGAACTCGCACCCGCCGCACTTGCCCATTTCGAGAAATCGGAAGGCCGCGACGGGCTCACGCGCGTGGGCGATGAGTACGAAATCACCATGCTGGGTCCATGGAATGGTCGGGTACGCGTGATCGAATCGGCGACACGGCACTTCACGCTGGTGACTCTGGATGGGCACCCGGAGGCCGGTCACATCACGTTCAGCGTGGAGCCGGTCGGCAACCCGCCAGACACACTTCGGGTCCTCATCGAATCACGGGCCCGTGCACGCGATTCTGTCGTCGAGCTGGCGTATGGGACGCTGGGCGTCGGCAAGCAGGTGCAGACCGAAGTCTGGATCACGTTCCTGCAGCGTCTCAGTGCGCTGGCCGGTGTGGAGGGCACACCCGAGGTGCGGATGAGCACTGAAGAGCTTGCCCCCACCGGCGCACAACTCACGGCCGCACGTGATGCCTGATCCACGCTCTGCGGACGACCGACTCCTCACTCGGCTGGCAGCGATCGAACGGATGCAGCCAACGGTGGATCTGGCGAAGCGCGATAGCTACGTGGCTGCCGCGGGTTGGCAGGTGGATGCGCGGGAGGTGAAGCTCCCTGCGGAACTGCCTGGCCCACCATTGACAGACGCCTCCTTCGCGAGGGCCTGCAGAATTCTTTCCGAGTACTCATTCCCGCCGGCGCGCCTGATTCGCGGGCGTTTCGATCCGCGCGCACCGCTCGAGGGACGCGCGATGCTCCTGACCGCGACATACCTCTGGATGCGGTTCGAACTTCCCGTACGCGTCAGCCGCGTGATCGATGAATCACGGATTGGCGCGGCGGGACCCGAACAGGTTTGGGGCTACAGCTACCAGACGCTCGCCGGCCATATCGAGCGCGGCGAGATTTCATTCGAGATCATCAAGACGCTCACCACGGGGCTGGTGCGGTTCCGGATTCATTCCTTCTCGCAGACGGGGCACATCCCCAACCCAGTGCATCGCATTGGATTCCGACTCGTCGGCCGCCGCCTTCAGGCGCGATTCGCGGTGGAATCATTGCGCAACATGCAGCGTCTCGTCGCTGGCGAGCTCGCGACCAAAGCGAATGCGGCAGGACGTCCGGCACAAACCCCAGGTGGCAGCCTCCGACCGTGACGCGTTGACATCACCGCGATGGTATGAGGCTGCCACCTGGGCGCGAGCTGTGTTGTCGCAGAGCTCCGCACAGCTACGTGGTCAGTCGTCGCCCGGTAACCAAACCGACCACAAGAGCGATCACGGCGAAGATCACGAACACCATGAACAACGTCTTGGCGATCCCCGCCGACGCTGCAGCCACACCACCAAACCCGAAGATTCCGGCGATCAACGCCAGCACGAGAAATGCGAAAGCCCAGCGCAGCATACAGCGGTCTCCTCAGCTCGGATGTGAGTGTGCGGCTTCACTGCCATGACGTTCCTCGTACGCAGCAACCTCCTTCTCCACGGCCTCTTTCCCTCTGCCGTAGCGGTGCTGAATCATGCCAACCAGCTGATCGCGCTTCCCGGCAATGACATCCAGATCATCATCCGTCAGCTTGCCCCACTGCTCACGCACTTTGCCCTTGGCGGTCTTCCAGTTGCCTTCGATGGTATCCCAGTTCACGTCGACTCCTTTGGCGAATATGAAGAAACAGAAAAGGCGTGACAGAGTTCCGGAACGGAACTCCATCACGCCTCCGACTGACGAGATCGCATCTCGCCCGGCAAGGCTCCCTGACCGATTGTCAGGAACGCGGCACCTACACCTCAAACAAGTCGCAATTTCCGTGCTCGCACTGCGAGGCTGAGATCGTATTCAGTCTCAGTTGTACTGCAGCAGCAGCTCGAGTTTCTGGCGCAGTTCCGCCAGCTGCTTCGACTTGAACGCATGCTTCGTTTCCTCGAGCACTTCGACCGTATGCTGAATGGCTGAGGTGAGCTGTGACCCGCGCGGACAGTTCATGATCTGGCAGGCGTGCGCGTCCACCGGCGACCCCGCCAGCGCTCGACCGAGCTGTTCCAGATCGGTCAGCGACCCCATCACATTGCGCAGTGCCAATGACAGGAACGTGTCAGCGCTCGGCGCACCGGGGCCGCGTTGCGTGGCGAGCTGTTCGTAGCGCAATCGCATGTCATTCAACCGCACCTCTGCATCCTGCATTGCACGAAAGGAGCGGAATCGTGCCACGGCCGCATGTACCCGTTCCAGCAATTCGCTGAACAGGACTGGCTTCGTGAGATAGGCTGCCACCGGCAGTTCGATACTGGCGACGGCCGAACGGACGCTCGGGAAGCCCGTCAGGATGATCACGGGCAGCCCACCGCGCACTTGCGCCACCTGGCGAATGAGAGCCAGGTCGGCGTTGCCTGGCATCTCGAGATCGGTGATCAGCAGATCGAACTGCTGATCCACCACCAACTGGAGCGCCTCCACACCGTCCTTGGCCAGCGTGCACTCGTATCCTTCGCGGCGCAGCAGTTCCGCGGTGGACTCGAGAAAGGTCGGTTCGTCGTCAGCGATCAGGATATGGCCACGCGTCATACGTTTACTCCGGGAACGAGGCTTTCAGCCAGAGGAATGAGAGCAATGAATTCGGCACCGCCGCCGTCCGCGCCAACAATTTCGATACTGCCGCCTGCCGCATCCAGTGCGCGGCGTACCAGCGAAAGGCCGAGCCCCATGCCGCCAGTGGACAGTCGCAACGCGTTGGTGGAGACGAAAGGTTCAAAGATGCGGTCGCGAAGAGCATCAGGGACGCCGGGGCCCATGTCGCGCACCCGCAGCTCAAAGTCATTCCCCACGATCGCGCCCCTGACCGTGACGCGTGCGCCAGCGGGCGATGCCTCGATCGCATTCTGCACGAGGCTGTAGACACACTGCCTCAGCATACCGTCGGACAACCTGACCACCGCCGCGGTGTCAGCCACGTGCACACTGAACGCCACCCCGACGTTGCGGTTCACTTGCGCGAGGAGGGCGACGGCGTCACAGATCACCGTCTGCACGCGCGCGAAGGGGCTTACTTCCGTTTCCGGGCGGTAGGTCTCGTAGAGCTGGCGCGTCACCTGGCTGATTCGCTGCACTTCACGCTCGAGCGCCCCGACGTACTCGAAATGCGGGTGCGTTGTCGGGATGGCGTCCTTGACCAGCAGAAAGGAGTTCTGGATGCCAGCCAGCGGATTGTTGATTTCGTGGGCAATCCGTGCTGCGAGCCGCCCCATCGTGCTCAGTGTCTCTGCCTGCCGCAGCAGCTCCTCGTCATGACGGCGGTCAGTCACGTCAGCGAACATTCCGAGAAGGCGCAGGGGGGTTCCATCGGGTGCGCGAAGCACGACGCGCCCGTGCTCGACGATGTTGTGCCAGCGACCAGTCGCGCTCCGCACACGATATTGCGCATCGAATGCGTCGGTTTGGCTCCCCAGGTGTTCGTTCAACTGCAGTTCGAGCGTCACCACGTCATGCGGGTGCACGAGCGCCAGCCAGTCCCGCATCAGACGCTGACGGGCGCCAGTTCCGTAGCCGAGGCGTGCCCACAGCAGTGGAGAACGCACCACGTCTCCAGTACTCAGATCCCACTCCCACAAGCCATCTGTCGCGGACTCCAGTGCGCGATTGATCCGGTCGCGTTCCTCGATCCGGGCAGCCTGCGTCAGCGACTGGGCAAGGCGGATCGCAATCGCGAGCAGTACGGTGACCGCCAGCCCGAGCACGAGCACCAGTGTGCTGAGTGCTGATGGTGTCACCGCCGCCGAGCGCGCAGACGGCCAGACGCCCAACTGCCAGTTCGGCCCGTCCGGAAGCAGCGTCTGGCGCATCAGGCGCTGTGGGTTCACTGCGGGTAGCGTGGCAGAGGCGCGAAACCAGTGCGAGCCATCTCCGATCGCCATTTCATAGCCGAGTATGGTGTCTGACAGCACAGCGCCGAGCACCTTGGTCGAGTTGATCACGCCGACGAACAGGTCGGTGCATCGGTCGCCGACGCACCGCGGCACGACCATCATCGTCCGCGTGGGGTCACCGGCAACCGGGACGAACCATTCCCGCTCCCTCCGGAAGCGTGCCGGCGCCCCCCGCTGCTGCAACGACACCTCGAGTGCGGACAACGTCGAGGGCGACATGTGGCGATCGCTGGCGCGCGGGTGGCCGTTGCTGTCTGCCCACACCAGGGCTTCGAGCCCCTCGACATCATCCACCATCTGCGTTGCCGCCTCGGACCAACTCGAATCCAGTACCCATCCGTACCGAGCCATGCGGCGCAGGTTGCGTTGCGCCACTGCCAGCTGGCGGTTGACAGACGACCGCGTGGCGAGTGCAGCGATGCGAGTCTGCTCCATCAGTTGTGCCTCCTCGCTCGCGAGCATGGCACGCCAGACCAACAGCGCGGTCACCAGTGACCCCGCGCCAACCGAGAGCGGGAGCCATGCCGGTGGCGGCGCGAATCCCGCCTGTTTGCTCCATGCCATGGCGTTGAAGTGTACCGCCAGCACCATCGCGCAGAACGTCGCCTGCACCGCCGAACCCAGCACGTGTCCGAACTCCGTGCCATCGAGAAATCCCACGGCCTGACCGGCGACGACGGTCGATGCAAGCAGCATCAGGATTCCGCCCATTGCTGCCAGCACGATCGACGACCACTGGCCGCGACGGCGCGACGCAATCGCCAGGACACCAACCCCGCCGAGCAGCACGAACACCGCACTCGAGAGTGCCATCTGTGAGTGCGGCACGCCGTACCAGTTGACACCGGCCGGCGACGGCACCCGGCCGAGTGCGTCCGCAACGGCGCTCCATCCCTGCGCCTGCTGCAGCGGTATCGACCCGATGAACATCGCGAGGCAGGCACCGCCGATCGCCACCCATCGACCGCGAGGGTACGAGGACGAGAACAGCCCGCAACCCACCATCAACATGCCGAGCGCCGTTGCGACAGGGACCGGTGGAAACGATGGGAGTGGCTGGACGAGCCAGGCGAGATCGGCGGCCCATCCCAGCAGCGCCATTGCCGACGTCAGCATCAGCAGCGACGCGACCCATCGTGTGGCATTGGCGGACGCGACGGCCCGAGACCACGCCGAAAGGCGTGGTCGGCATGCAAGGACGGAGTGAAACAATCGGGAACCCGGCGATCGACTCACTCCCACTTTGCACTCCTCACGGTCGTGACCTGGGCGCGGCGCTCCGTCAGGCCGCCGGACTTGACCAGACTTGCTCACGCTCGCTGCCAAGGTCAGACACGGTGTACGGACCGACACGCGATCCAACCCGGTGGAGCGACTCTTCGAGGACGCGCACCGTTTCATCCGCCTGCGCACCACGGGCGAAGCGCAGCGCGAAGCCGCATGACCCGATCAAAAACAATTGCGCCTGTTGTACGACGCCAAGTATCTCGAGGTCGCGCGCGGTTGACGCCGGGCGCGTCCGAAGGTGCGTGAGGGAGCGAAACAACGATTTTGTCAGGTCCCCGTCGCATTGATCACGGCGCAGGAGCACATCACCGAGAATGCCATCCAGATTGGCGAGATGCTCGCTGATCAGACTTTCGAATCGCAGCAGGGCCATGGCGCGACTGTCTGAAACCAGCATGCGCCGAAAGATCGGCAGGATGACGTACAAGCTGATACTGCCATCGGCGAGCTCCGACAGTTCTTCTGCCAGCGGCCCGTCAGTCGTGGAGATGTCGCTGATACCCATGGCGCCCCCGCAGTGTCACACGCACGGGCGTGCGTGGCACCACTCGAACGAAAAGCGCGCGCGACTCCACCGAGTGGACTCGCCCGCGCCTTCAACTGACGAGCCCGATGTCTCGTCCGCCAAGAAATGCTCGGTTCAGCGTTGCACTGACCGCACAATTGTCAAACAACGTCGTGACCAAGTGAAGCGCAAGCGGCATTCTTGTCACCGATCGACGCCCGCCGTCGGCGTGGTGAGAGACGCCGCGACGATGCCGTCTGGCGCGAGTCTTGCTATGCCATCGCTCGTACGTGCAAGAACAATCGAAACCGACGCAGTCGGTTTCACCCTTGTCGCTCGGGCGTCCGGCCCGTGAGACGAAGGCGCGAGCAGTGCCATCAGGCGCTGCCTTCGCGCCTTTTTGCGTTTCCGGGCGCGCCAGCGAAGGAGGGTGCTGGCGCGTGCCACGACACGTGCGCTGAGGCACGCAACATCGACGGAGGCCAACGAGTTGCTCTCTACCATCGCGAAGCAGGAAGTGGACAACGCACACCCCCAGATGCGCTCACGTCGGTCACGATGACGACGGGAAGGTCAGCACGGTTCGGCGCACAGGACACGGGCGTCGACACCACAGAAGTGCAGTAGCAGGACATCACATTGGGGTGCTGCCCAGTGACGATGAGGCCGTCAGGCGCTCCCGAGGCGCAAACCGACGCACAAACACTGAGGGGGGCCGCTGCGGAATATCCGCTGCTGCCCCCCTCAGTGTGTCCACGCAACGAATCTATGTGCGACATCTGTCACAGCGGGTTTCGTCACCCGCTGGAGCGCCAGAGCGCTACACACCTGCGGACCCAGCAATTCCGTCAGCATCCCCTGCCTCGAGGACGAACGAAAAAGGCGCGACCCACCGCCCTGAAAGGACGTCGGTCGCGCCTTCGACTGACGAGGCCACGTGCCTCGTCCGCCAAGGGGCCTCATGCTTGAGGCGTATGTCTGGGTGCTGCCACTCACCACAGCACGAATCGTGCTCGCGCGGCCGCAGTCGCTCTCAGGCGGCGCCATTTGCGAAAGAAGCACAACGACGACACACGAACTCATCAACTACCAAATACCCGCACGCATCCACACAGACACACTTACACACTTACACACTTACACACTGCGCACAGACACACATACGCACAGACACACACCGGTGTTCGGCCACCGGTCGTGGGTGCCCGTACCGCCGTCAGCCTGCACCGCAGTGGAGGCGCGCCGAGCGTCAGAGCGTGGCGTCGTGCTACATTGCGTGGTGCCTGCAAGAACGGAGACAGCCCATCTCGGGCGCTCCAGGTGCGCTCGCAGTTCGGACGACATGACATGACTCTCCCGGAGAGCCGTCGGATTGCTGGCGCGCTTGCGCGACGCACGGGGCCGCAGCCGGACGCCGTTCAACTCGCGGACGCAGTCGTCACGTTATGGCGCGAAATCGATGCCGCACTCGCGCCGATAGTCGGGACGCGTGGCCTTGCAGCGCTCCACGGCCGGAGCGTGTACCTGACGTCGCAGCAGTTTGCATGGCTGAAGACCGCGCACGGCAACAGCGTGCAGACGGCGATCGATTTTGACGGACTGCGCCAGACCTTCATGATGCAGCAGTTGCCTGACGCGCAGGCGGCCGCCAACGCGCTGCTGCACACGTTTCACGATCTGCTCGCCAGCATGGTGGGCGCCTCTCTCACAGAACGCCTGCTGCACGCGATCTGGGACAACCCATTCGGCGACTACGCCGCGCAGGACGTATCGAAATGACGCCCAGAGTCACGATCAATCGCCTCGCCACCGGCGTCCCCGGACTTGATGCTGTGCTTGGCGGCGGCCTGCCGGAGTTTTCGTTCAACCTCATCGCCGGTCCGCCCGGGTGTGGCAAGACGACGCTCGCACATCAGATGATGTTCGCGCTCGCGTCGCCGGAGCGACCGGCGTTGTACTTCACCGTGCTTGGTGAGCCGCCATTGAAGATGTTGCGGTATCAGCAGCAGTTC
>JANPFJ010000039.1:0-1393 GCA_031423355.1 Gemmatimonadaceae bacterium
CGCTCAGGCGCGTGTTCAGCAGTCGTTGAGGCATGAACGTTGTCTTGACGGAGGAGGCACTGTGGGGATTGGGCAAGTATGGTGCAGAATTCCCCGATGCGCCACGACGGCGTTTGGCGGCTTGATGGCGTGTCGCAAGCACCAGCGCAGCGCGTCCGTCCGGGACGCGTGAATTTAGTGACGATCCGGAAGCGTATCGCGGCGAAGCTTGGGTGACGCGTACCTGCGATCACCTCGCCGAATCGCGACGTCGCGGTCGTGCTTGAGATCGTGCGCGAGATACACGGTGGCCATGCCGCCGGCGCCGAGTTCGCGGTCGAGTCGATAGCGGTCGGACAGCGCGGCAGTAAGGCGATCAGGAATGGACGTCATCGTGCACGCTCGAGTTGCGTCATCAGATGGCGCAGCGAGGTCGCGGAGATGTCCGATCCCATCGACCATTCATCATCGCCCCCATGCACGACGCAGGCGACGCGCGGTGTGAGCACGTCGCACGCGAGTCGGAATCCCTTGGACACGTCCGGTGCCGTGGTGCGCTTGATTTCGATCGCGTACGCCACGGCGCCTCCGCGCTCGAGCACCAGGTCCACTTCGGCACCGTCCTCAGTTCGGTAGAAGGTGGGAACATAGCGATCACCGGCGGCGGCCAGGAGATTCTCGATCACGAACCCTTCCCAGCTTGCGCCCACGACAGGATGACCGAGGAGCGCGTGCGGCGTCTCGATCTCGAGCAGCGCGTGCAGCACACCAGTATCCCGAATGTAGGTCTTCGGAGATCGGACCAGTCGCTTGCCCACGTTGCCGCTCCAGGGTTGCAGTCGACGCACGAGGAGCAGGTCCACCAGCAGGTCGACATATCGCCCCACGGCGGGGGCGGACACACTGAGGGCGGTGGCGAGGCGCGACAGGTTGAGCAGGGTGCCTTGGCCGTGCGCCAGCATCCCCCACAGACGGGCGACGGTCGCGGCCGGCAACCTGGGGGCAAACATCGGGACATCGCGCTCAAGATAACTCCGCACGAAATCGCGACGCCAGGAGACGCTGATCGCGTTGGTCCGTGCGAGCAGGCTTCGCGGAAAGCCGCCGCGCACCCAGAGCGATTGCACCGACGGGCCGGTATCGGGCAGTTCACCAGTGGTGATCCCGGTCATTTCGAGATAGCTCACGCGCCCGGCGAGCGACTCGCTTTGTCGCATCAAATCCAGCGACGCAGACCCGAGGAGCAGGAATCGGCCCGCGGCGCTGGTGCGGCGCTGCTCGTCGATGATGCCGCGCAGCACCTGAAAGATCTCGGGCGCCCGGTGAATTTCATCGAGCACGACGAGCGCGCCCTCATGTGCGCGCAGGAACGCCACGGGATCGTGCAGCCGACGTTGATCGGCCGGATCCTCGA
>JANPFJ010000040.1:0-4328 GCA_031423355.1 Gemmatimonadaceae bacterium
GACGGGTCATTCTTTCCGTCGAGCGGCGCCGTGAACCCGGCGCTCACGATCATGGCCAACGCGCTGCGGGTCGGGGATCACCTGCTTGACCGACTTGGACGTAGCGCGACACGAGCGGTGACTGCCGCGACAAAGCCAGTCGCATGAACGTGGCACTCGGGGTCCCCTTGCGCCTGTTGTTTCGCGCACTCGTCCTGCTGGTGCTGCCGCTGGCAGCACCGGTGGCCGGCGGGCAAGCAGCACAGGCACGCGCCGCATCGCCGTCGGCACGCGCCTTGGCACCGGTTGGCGTGCAAGGGGTGCCTGCAGTTGGCATGACCGTCTCAGACATGGATCGCTCGATCGCATTCTACCGTGACGTGCTCACGTTCCGCGTCGTGGCCGATTTCGAAGTGGCGGGAGATGCGTTCGAGCACCTTACAGGGGTCTTTGGCGCACGGGCGCGGATTGTCCGGATGCGCCTGGCAGATGAGACAATTGAGCTGACCCAGTACCTCACCCCTCGCGGACGAGCAATTCCGGAGGACGCACGCAGCAATGATCGCGATTTTCAGCACGTCGCAATCATCGTGCGGAACATGGACAGCGCTTATGCGCGGCTCCGGGTTGCAAGGGTCGAACATGCGTCCACAGGGCCGCAGCGCCTTCCCGACTGGAATCCCAACGCGGGTGGAATCAAGGCATTCTACTTCAAGGATCCCGATCGCCACGTGCTCGAAGTTCTGGAATTTCCGTCTGGAAAGGGCGACGCCCGATGGCATCGCGCCGCTGGTGATACGCTGTTCCTCGGCATCGATCATACGGCGATTGTCTCGCATGACACCGACGTCAGCCTTGCGTTCTACCGCGACGTTCTCGGAATGCGGGTTGCCGGTATGAGCGAGAACTATGGCTCGGAGCAGGAGCATCTGAACAACGTGTTCGGCGCCCGGCTCCGCATCACCGCGCTCCGGGCACCGGCGGGCCCGGGTATCGAGCTACTCGAATATGTCGCTCCGAGCGACGGCCGTGCGTATCCCACCGACGCAAAAGCCAATGATCTGATCCACTGGGAAACATCGCTCTCCGTGACCGACGCGACCTTGGCCGCAGCGCGATTGCGCCTGGCGAAGGCACCCGCGGTGAGTGCCGGCGTGGTGGCAGTGTCAGAGCCGCAATTCGGCTTCGGGCGCGCGCTGATCGTGCGTGACCCCGACGGACACGTCATCCGCCTGATCGAACCGCGCTGAGCGCGCGTCATGTCCATGTTCATCCATCTTCTGCCCACAGGAATGTATCCGATGTTCCGCCAGACTCTTTTGGCATGTGCCGCGGCTGTCGTCGCCCTCACACCCGTCGACGCGCAGGTGGTCATGCGCCCCTCACTCACACTCGACGGCGCGCGTCGTGTTATCGCCGGCGCAGTGGCCGAAGCCAGGCGGCTGAATACCACTGGCGTGATTGCTGTCGTCGACGAGGGCGGCAACCTGATGGCGCTGGAACGGCTCGACAACACGTTTGCCGCTGGGGCGAATATTTCAATCGGCAAAGCGCGAACAGCGGTGCTGTTCAAGCGCCCAACCAAGGTGTTTGAGGAGATCATCAAGAACGGGCGCACGGCGATGGTCGCGTTGAACGACTTCACGCCTTTGCAGGGCGGCATTCCAATCATCGTCGACGGCGCGATTGTGGGAGGCGTGGGCGTGAGCGGCGCCGCCAGCGCACAGCAGGACGAGGAACTGGCGATCGCCGGTGCCGGCGGCGTCAGCGGCTCGGTGATGGCAGCGGGCGGAGATGCGGCAGCAGTACACTTCTGGAAGAACGATGAAGTGGCTGCCGCATTCGGCAAGGGCGCGGTGTTGTACGCTGGCAGTCCAAGCACCAACTACATGGTGCATGCAAGCCGTCGCGAGGCGCCCGGCATGGCCGAAGTGCATGCAAAGGACACAGATATCATCTACGTGCTCGGTGGCAGCGCACGCCTCGTGACCGGCGGTGCCGTGGTGGATGGAAAAACGACGGGCTTGGATGAGATTCGTGGCGCCCGCATCGATGGCGGCGACTCGCGGCAGATTGCCAAGGGCGATGTGATCATCGTTCCGAACGGCACGCCGCATTGGTTCGAGCGAGTGAATGGTCCACTGACGTACTACGTCGTCAAGGTGCGCTAGGCATGCTCACCGGAATGCTCAGGCTCGTCTCCGGCACGGTGTGCGGCGTGCGTCGATACGGTGTACTTGTGCAGAGTGCGCTGTTCGCGGTGTACACCGTCACAGCGAGTGCACAAGTGACCCAGGATGCGCCATTTGGTCGGCCGGACGCCATCATCGACCTGCGAACCGCGGACGGTGCCGAGCTCTCCCGGGCCACGTGGCGCTACCGCGACGCGGCGATCGTCCAAGTTGCGCACCGCGCCGTTGGGCCGGACCTCAAGCCGACGGGAGCACCGAACCAGACGTTCGACATTGCTCCCAAAGCGGGAGCCGCCGGATTTGACGACAGTGGCTGGCTGGCAGTTGCACCGACGTCGCTTGAAACGCGCCGATCGGACGGACGACTGTCCTTCGGCTGGTATCGTCTGACGGTGACGATCCCGGAGCGCGTTGGTGCACTCGACCCCACCGGCGCGACGGTCGTATTCGAAGTCGTCGTCGACGACTATTCGGAGATCTGGGTAGACGGTCACCTCGCCCACACGTTGGGTGCGAGCGGAAGTGGTGCCATTCGCGGATGGAATGCTCCCAACCGAGTCGTACTGACGCGCGACGCACGGCCGGGACAGACGTTTCAGCTCGCTGTGTTCGGTGCCAACGGTCCGCTCTCGGATCCACCCGGCAACTATATCTGGATTCGTTCGGCAACGCTCGATTTCCATTCGCCAGCCGCCATCGCGCGATCTCATGCGGCGGTCGGCAGCATCGCGCGCCTGCAACCGACGGTGAACGCCATCGTCCCGGTCGATGCGACGATCGAAGCCATCGGCGGCGGATTTCTCTTCACCGAAGGGCCGATCTGGCATCCCGACGGCTATCTGTTGTTCAGTGATCCGAATGCCAACACCATCTATCGGCGCTCGGCGGATGATCAGGTGTCGGTGTATCGCCCAAAGAGCGGGTACGCCGGGGTTGATGTGGGCGCGTATCACCAGCCAGGCTCGAACGGTCTCACGCTCGACGCCGCCGGCCGACTGATCATTGACGAACATGGTCGCCGGCGCGTGGTCCGGCTCGAGACGAACGGCCTGATCACCGTGCTGGCCGATCGGTACGAAGGCAAGCGACTCAACAGTCCCAATGACCTCGTCCACAAATCAGACGGCTCGCTGTACTTCACCGACCCGCCGTTCGGGCTGCCGAAGGCTTTCGACGATCCCGGCAAAGAGCTGCCATTTTCGGGCGTGTTTCGCCTCGCCAACGGCAAGCTCATGCTCCTCACGCGTGAACTCACCGGACCGAACGGCATCGCGTTCTCGCCGGACGAACGCTGGTTGTACATCAGCAACTGGGACGTGAGCCGAAAGGTCATCATGCGGTACCCGGTGCAGGCTGACGGATCGTTGGGTACCGGTAGCGTCTTTGTCGATGCGACCGTCAGTCATCCCGGGGAACAGGCCTGGGACGGAGTCAAGGTCGATCAGCGCGGTAACGTGTACGCCGCTGGTCCGGGCGGCATCTGGATCGTCGCGCCCGACGGCACGCACATCGGTACCATCTCGCCACCGGAGACGCCTGCGAACATGGCGTGGGGCGATACTGATGGCCGCACGCTCTACATCACCGCACGCACCAGCCTCTATCGCATCCGACTCAACATTCCGGGGATCCGTCCCTGGCCAACCGCAGACAGCACGAGGACAAAGCCATGAGCACGACACAGGAACCGACGGGCACTGTACCAGCGACCATGAAAGCCGTCGCCGTGATTCCCGGCACCGCCGACAGCATTCATCTGCGAGCGGTCCCGCGTCCCACGGTCGCCGATGTGCCGGACGGGCGTGGTGTGCTGGTGCGTGTGCTGCGCGTTGGGGTTGACGGTACGGACAAGGAAATCAACGCTGCGGAATACGGCAACGCACCGGAGGGAGACGACTTCCTCATCATCGGACATGAAAGCTTTGGGATCGTGGAGGCCATCGGGCCGAACGTCATTGAACTACGGGTCGGCGATCATGTTGTCGCGAGTGTGCGCCGCCCGGGCTCGAGTGTCTACGACCAGATCGGGTTGCAGGACATGACGACTGACGACGTCTACTTCGAGCGAGGCATCAATCTGCGCCACGGCTTTCTGGCCGAATACTTCGTCGACAGCGCTGACCACATGGTGAAGGTACCCTCTGAGCTGCGCGAGGC
>JANPFJ010000041.1:0-12384 GCA_031423355.1 Gemmatimonadaceae bacterium
CTGGATGAAGGCTCGTGGAATCTTGAAGGAGGCCAGCTGCGTGCGGAGATGTGCTTCGAGATCGGCGACGTCGATACGCGTATCGCCAACGATGTACGCCACCGGCACCTCACCACGAGCGCTGTCCGCTCGGCCAACGACTGTCGCCTCGGTGATGCCTGGCTGTTCGAGCAGCAATTCCTCGATCTCGCGCGGATAGATGTTGAAGCCGCCCGAGATGATCAGCTCACTACGACGCCCTTCGAGGGTGATATAGCCGTCGGCGGCACGGAACCCGATATCGCCCGTCCTGAACCAGCCGTTCACGAACGCCGTCGCATTGGCGTCGGGGCGGTTCCAGTAGCCGGCGCAGACATTCGGTCCGCGTACCCAGAGCTCGCCACTCGTTCCCTCGGCGACGTCGGCCCCGTCGTCGCTCACGATGCGCACCGCGGTGAGCGGCAACGGCAGTCCGATCGTTCCCGGTCGGCGTTCACCGATGTACGGATTGCTTACGTTCATCAGCGTTTCGGTCATGCCGTAGCGCTCCAGAATCACGTGGCCGTATCGCTCCCGGAAGGCCTCCAGCACCTGCGCGGGAAGCGGGGCCGATCCGCAGACGAACAGCCGCGCCCCTTCGCCGATCGTTCGCGCAGTACTCGCCTCGAGCTCCAGCAGGCGGATGTACATCGTGGGTACGCCGAAGAAGACGGTCGGCGTGTACCCCGTGAACAACGCTGCAGCACGCGACGCGTCGAAGCGGGCCACCAGTTTCATGTGACAGCCCGCGAGCAGCCAGCAGTGGATCGCGTTGCCCAGGCCGTGCACGTGAAACAGCGGCAGGGTACACAGCAGGCGGTCGTCGTGATGCATGGCCCAACTGGCGTTGAGCACCAGGCCATTGCTGGCAAAATTGCCGTGAGTGAGTATCGCGCCCTTCGATGCACCGGTGGTGCCCGAGGTGTAGACCAATGCCAGTGGCGTGTCCGCATCACAAACGGTCTCGGTCACCATGGGGGGGCGTTCGCGAAGGCTGCCCAGCGCGTCAGCCTCCCGCGCGAGTTGTGTGACATCCCACACCACCATCCCTGCCGCGATGTCAGGCGCGCGATCTGGCGTCGTCAGGACGGCAACCGGCGCCGCGTCGGTGACGATGTGCGCAATCTCCCGCGCTTGATACAACACGTTGATCGGCACCACGATCAGGCCGAGCTTGACGGCGGCAAGCCAGAGATCAATGATCTCCACGCGGTTGGTGAGCAGGAACGCCAGGCGATCGCCGCGCCGCAGTCCACGATCGTGTAGCACCTGCGCGACCCGGTTGCTGCGGAGCTCGAGGTCGCCGAAAGTGAACGTCGTGGCCGCGCCCTCCGCGGATTCGGCGTCGAGCGCGGGACGGAGCGCCAGGCGAAGGAGCGTGTGGTCGAGCAGCGGGAGCAATGACACAACGTGGCAGGGTAGAGGTCAATGTCACGTTACTGCCATGTCGCGGGAATGTGAACGTCTCGCCAACGATGCGGTGTTGCGCCGCGGCGCCGAAACAGCCATCCTGCCAGCGGGCGCATGCGCCGTTGACAGTTTCACTGAGTTCCACGACGCTGGGGGTGCTGTGCCACTGTCGATCGCCAGGGCCAGAACCGCGCTCAGGCTATTGGCACTCTGTGCCGGTGGCGCGTGTACGCCACGAAGCAGCGCCGTCGGCGCGCCGCTGCATGGGCCTCCGCCGACCGTAACCTTTGCGTGTTCCTCCGTGCTCTCGCTTCGTGTCCGGCTGGACGCGTCAAGCGCCGCCGTGACGATCGACGGGGATGGGCCGTACACACTGTCACAGGTCGTCGGGCGATCCGGTGTCACCGTGTACACCGACGGACAACGTGTGCTCGAGTTTCGTGAGTCGGTGGTGTCGTTCGGATTGACGCCGCGCATTCTTCAGGCGTGCATCCGGGCGAGCTGAGCCCGCGGCTGATCAGGCCACCAGTGTGAACCGGTCGAGCATCGTCGCTGCCGCTGGGGGCGCGAGGATGCTCGTGGCGGCGAATGACTCTGCTTCCGGGTAGCCGGACTGCCTGACGCGTTCTGCTGCCGCCTCCAGATCGTAGTCGGTATGCCGCATGGCGATGTCCGGGCCCAGCAGCAGCCAGTCCGCGCCGGCCGCACCAAAGGGCATCCCGACGCTGCCCGCATTCAGCAGGCGTGTGGCGCCGATCGATCGGTCATACTGGATGTGCGTGTGTCCACAGACGATCGTGCGTTCATCCCTCCCGGCGATGTGCCGTGTCACTTCCTCCTCCGGGGTGCGGCGCGTGATGATCGTCGTGTCATCGTGTGGAGTAGCGTGACAGAAGAGTACCTCACCGAGGCCCGCGATCGAACAGGTGAGTGTCAACGGCCACTCTCGCATTATCTCGGCGAGTGGATCAGAAATCGTCGACCCACACCAGCGCAACGCCGCTTGCACTGTCGCCGGAAGCGTCGCAGTTGCGGTACCGTTCCGCGCCGCCAGCACCTCGCGGTCGCCGTTGCCGCGGATGAACGCCGCGCGGGTCTGCAGCGACAGCAGCATCTCCAGCGATTCTACCGCCATCGGGCCGGGAAACACATCACCGCCAACCACGATCAGGTCGACTCGCGCGCGCGCTATCTCCTTCAGCACAGCGTCGAGCGCCGGGAGATTGCCGTGGATGTCGTACAGCGCGGCAACGCGGCGGACCGGGATCACTGCTGCTCCGGAAAGCACGTTTTGCCAACGAATGACCGCCAGTCGCGTGGGTCGGTATGCTGATACTCTCGCCAGTGCGTGATCAAGCCGGCGTGCACGCGTGCCAGCGCCACGCCGTGATAGCGATGTGTGCCCTCGTAGGTGTACTCCGCCGCCCCGACCTGCTCTGCCTCGTCGAACAGCACCAGATGCCACGACATCTGCTGTTCGAAACCGTCGTCTGCGGAGAAAAACGCTGCCAGCGCCGGCCTGCCGTCGAGATGGTACCGCAGTGGATCGCCGTACTGCACGTCGGGAGAAAAATGGACGGCAACACTTGCATAGTCGCGCCGGCGCCAGCCGTCCGCGAGCGCCTCGAGCAGGGTCCGGAATTCCGCAGAGGTCATGGGTCAGCCCGCGTGATCAGGTTCAGTGGCGCCGGTCAGTACCGCCAGCTGCGCAGGTCCGCCCCGGCCGGCGCCGTCGTCAGCATCCGCTCCACTGCCCATGGCAACACCATCTGTGGATAGCGCAGCCGCGAGTAGGCGTTGCTACTTGTGTGATCACCGTTCCAGCAGTGTTCGTCCCGATCACCATAGTCCACCACCGCATCAGCTGATGGCGACGCGGTGCGCAGAAACTTCTCCACCTCGTAGACCGCGTTGTTGAGGTAGTAGTTGTCCATGTCACCGACGTAAATACGCAACTTGCCCTTCAGCTTCGGGCCGAGCGTGGCCCAGTCACGCTTGAGGATGAACGACAGATCCCAGTGATCACGCCAGTAGGTGGCAACCTGCGGATCGATCTTGCCGGTCTCGCGGTTCCAGATGCGCGCTGGATACCCGTCCGGTCCCACCGGAGAATAGGTCGACTCCCAGACGTCGAACTGGTCGCCCGATCGCCCGCGCGAACCGATCGCGTACTCGAAGTAGTTCATGTCCATCACCGTCGCATCCACGTGGCCGAGGTAGTTACGATGCGCGGGTCGAGGGGTCCGCTTGAACTGACTGGTGAGATAGTACGCGTTGGTGTCGCTGTAGATGTTGACCGTGGTGTAGTGCCGGAAGTCGATCGGATCGGGGCAGGCCACCCAGGCGCCGTTGTATTCGTCTGGGTAGAACATCTGCACTGCCATCGACTCCCAGCCCCCGGTCGAGCCGCCGAACACAAAGCGCGCCCAGCCCTGACCCAGTCCGCGATATCGCTTCTCGATTTCGGGAATCAGCTCGTACTGAATCGCATCACCGTACGGGCCGGTGTTGGCTGAGTTCACGGCGTACGAGTCGTCGTAGTACGGCGTCGGGTGCTGGATCTCGATCATCAGGGCGCGTGGAAAGCCTTTGCCCGTCCAGTCCTTGTAGAAGTCGTACCCGAGCTGTTGTTGAACGCGGTTGTAGCCAGCGAGCTGGAATCGCTCGCTGAAGTCCGGTGTGAGTGCTGGATCGGGGGGCGTCTCGCGCCATCCGCCGAGCGACATCGGGAAGTGGCCGTGGCTGATTGCCAGCGGATAGCGTGACCCCGGATGCTCGTCAAAGCCCCACGGCAGGAGTACCCACGCCGCCAGGTACATGTCGCGCCCCCAGAACTTCGACAGTCGCTCACTGCGGATCTTCACGTACTTCACGTACTTCGTTTCCTTCGTCGCCGGATCGGGGAGTGCTGCAATCTCGTTGTCGAGCGACAGCGCAATCGATGTCGGACGTGCCGGATCCCACCGGATCGTTCGCGGCGTGCTGTAGAGATTCCCCGGCTTCGATGCCCACTGCTGACCCTCGCCACGATCCGGCGCCAGTTTCAGCACGCGGCCGTCGGCCAGCCGATACGTCTCGTAGCGATTGAGAAAGGCCTGAACGCGATACGTACCTGCGGGGACCTCCTTCAGGCTGCGGATCGGAAAGCCGAAGGCGTCACCGGGGACAGCCTTCGTCGCGCCCGGCATCCAGCCATCGACATCACTGCCGAAGATCAGCTGCGTCTTTGCGCCAAACTGAATCTGGAATCGCGGCTCGGCGGTCGAGTCGGTCGAGAGCATGAACAGCAAGCGGCCGTCCTGTGGTGCGGTAGCGCGTGCCGTGGGCAACGTGACCGCAACGCGCGGCTGCGCATGCAGTGGGGCTGACAACATCGCGAGGGCGAGCAGCAGACGCTGCCCACCGGGGTGGGATAGACGCCGAATCATCTGGATGCGGAATGC
This sequence comes from Gemmatimonadaceae bacterium, assembly GCA_031423355.1. Classification (GTDB taxonomy): domain Bacteria; phylum Gemmatimonadota; class Gemmatimonadetes; order Gemmatimonadales; family Gemmatimonadaceae; genus JACMLX01. The sequence continues at coordinate 4,872 of JANPFJ010000041.1, forward strand.
GGGGGACGGGGCCCTCTGGGTCCAGTCAGGTTGCGCACCGGTTCTGGCGCTGTCAAATCCGGGGACGCTCGCGCGCCTGACTTCCTTCGTCCGCGGGCGTGTTCACCTCGCCAGCGCTCCCGATGACTCGCGCCGGGGGTCGGGCCGCCTGAGCGCAGGCAACACCCGAACCGGGCCCAGGCGATAAAGTGAGACATCTGTATTAACGCTGGCAGGCGTCGCTCGTCTTCCTGATCGAACCGCGCCACGGCGCCGCCTTTCACCCTCAGGAGACGACCCAATGCCCCCGTGCCGCATGGCCCTTCCGGCTCTGATGCTGTTCCTCGGCGCTGCCTGCGGCTCCGAAGATTCCCCGACGACTCCCGCAGCCACTGGCCTGTCGGCGGCGCAGACTGCCGAAATCGGATCGGTCATGCAGGACGAGGCAGAAACGGACGTCTCGGCCTTCCTTGTCGCCGGCGCGGCTGATCCCGCGTTTTCTGTTGTCGCGGCCTCTGCGGCCCCAAGCGTTGCACTCAGCGTCAGCAACGCTGGATCATCTGCAGCTACGCTCGTCTCGGCCCCCTGTGCCGCGCCGAGCATCACCACGGACACGGATGGTGACGGCGTCTACAACGATGCGACGTTCACCTTCAGTGGGCCGCAATGCTCGCTGACAAATCGTCGGGGCGGAAGTGCGGCCATCGCAGGTGTGCTCCGTATCCAGGATCCGACGCCAACGACGCCTGGTCTGGCGTACAACAGCACGCTGACGGCGCTCAGCTTCGCCTTCACGGGTGGCAGTGCTGCCAGGACCTACACCGTGTCCCGGACGGGATCGCGCAACGTTGCTGTCAGTGGTGCCGGGCTTTCACTCGAGTCGGATCTGGACATCCAGCGCACGTCGGCGAGTGGTACGGGCTCGGTCAGGAAGCAGTGGACCGCGCAGTTCACACCGGCGAGTGGTGGCACGATCGCGCGTGGTCAGCCGCTTCCGGCGGGAGCCCTGAGCGCGACGGGAAGCCTGAGTTGGACGCGCGGCAGCGATACGTTCACCATGACGCTCACGACCCCAGTCCCGCTCGTCTACGATGCGACCTGCACGCAGCCACAGCGTGTGTCGGCTGGCGAGCTTCGCGCGCGAGGCACCTTCAACGGCGCGTCTGGGTTCGTGGTTGTGCGGTGGTCGGCCTGCGGGGTGGAGCCGTCAGTCATTTTCCTGCCGGTGTAGGTGGCGCTCCTGAAGCCGAGTTCACGATATGCCGTCGCGTCGCGGCTCACGATGCGGGCGGACGTGACGGCGCATGATCGAGGTGTCATCGCTGGCGGCGCCGCCGCGCCGGGTACGCCCGACGAGCCAGGCCGCTCGACATCAGCCTTTGCGCGGACGCCGGAGGCAGAACATCAGCTGCCTCCCGCAAACTCCAGCTGCCGCCACGCCTCGTAGATCACGATCGCAACCGTATTCGACAGGTTCAGACTCCGCCGCGCCGGCACCATCGGCAACCGCAACCGCCGCTCCACCGGAAAGCTCGTCAGCATGGCATCCGTCAGTCCGGTCGACTCGGGTCCAAACACGAACACATCGCCAGGCGTGAACGGCACGGCGGTGTGGCGCGTGGTCCCTCGGGCCGAAAAGGCGAACAGCCGACGCTCCGGCCCGAGATGCGTCTGACACGCCACCCAGTCGCGATGGATCGTCACATCGGCCAGATCACGGTAGTCGAGACCCGCCCGCTCGAGCTGCTTGTCTTCGAAGTTGAAACCAAGCGGCTCCACAAGATGCAGCCGCGCGCCGGTGTTGGCGCAGAGGCGTATCACGTTCCCTGTATTGGGAGGGATTTCCGGATTGAAGAGTACGATGTCGAACACGGCGCAGATGTCGAGGGGCGAGTACGAACAGTTATCGATGGAGAATCAGGTCAGCCAACTCGACACCAGTGCAACGACACACGCCAGGATCAGCGCGATGCTCGCCCATCCCGCCGCGCGCGACCATGGTCCTGATCGGGCACCGCCGACAACGGTTTCATCACTGGCCAGCAGCTGCAGCGCGATCACATGCAACGGCAGCAGCACCGCATTCACCACCTGACTCGAATAGATCAACGGAATCAGTGGCAACCCGGGCAGTGACACAATGCTCACCGCCGCGATCGTCAGAGCGACGAACGCGGCGTAGAACCACTGAAAGTGGTGCGAGTCCAGGTCCAGCGAGGCCGGCTCGCCAACCCCCTCCGCAATCGAGTACGCGGTGGCAATCGGCACGATGGCGGCCGCCAGCAGAGATGCGCCGAGCAGTCCCGCGCCGAAGAGCACCGTGGCAAACCGGCCCGCAAGCGGTTGCAGCGCCTTCGCCGCATCGCCTGCATCAGCAATGTGCACTCCTGCTTTGTGCAGCGTCGCCGCGCACGCGACGGCGATTGCAAGACCAATGATCCCGGTCAGCACCGAACCGATGATCACGTCGATCCGCGCATATCGCAACGATCCGATCGAGATCTTCCTGTCGACCGCGTATGACTGAATGAACGCCAGCCCCCACGGCGCCAGCGTCGTCCCGAGCGCGGCGGCAATCGCAACCCACCCCGGCCCGCTCGTCGGCAATTCTGGAACGATCGAGTGCCGCACCACCGCGCCCCAATCCGGTTGCGCCAGCAACCCGTCCACGATGTACAGCGCCAGACTCGACGAAATGACGAGCAGGACGCGCTCGACCCGGTGGAATGATCCGAGCACGACGACCAGCGAGATCAGCAGGCCGGCCACGGGCGCACTGATCCACGATGGAATGCCGATCAGTCCACCCGCTGCCGAGATGCCGGCGTACTCCGCGCAGATCGTCCCGAAGTTCGCGAACAACAGGCCGGCGACCGCGGTATACCCGGCGCCGCGACCCCATCGCGCCCGGATGACGCCAACGAATCCCTTGCCGCTCGCGGCGCCGATCCGCACCGCCATCAGGTGAAACTGCACCAGGAGCACGGTCGAGAGCGGGATGATCCAGAGCAGTGAGTACCCGAAGTCCGCGCCGAGCACAGAGTAGGTCGTGATGCCGGCTGGATCATCATCCGACAGGCCCGCCAGCAACCCCGGGCCCAGCACGGCCAGAAAAGCGACCAGTGCCCCACGACCAGATGCCCGAAATTGCGCGAAGCGCAATCCGATGCCGCGCTGGTGATGCGCCACTGCATGCGGGGGTGCACCGGCCTGTTGTCGTCGGTGTCTGGCGGCGCGCTGGGCCTTGCGGTGGATGGAGGTCACGGGGGGATCATAACCTGCCGGCACTGCGGCGGGCTCCCGGCAATCTCAGCTCATGCGGAGGACGAATTGCCTCACTCCGAACCCATCAGCGCGCCGACGCCGCGCGGTAAGTGGTATCACCCGGCACCACCGCGCCTCACACCAGCGGCTTCAGTTTCCCGAGGATCGTCGGAAAGAACTCCGTCACCGTCGGATGTACCGGCAGAAAATCGCGCAGCACTTCATACGGCGCATCCGCCGCCATCATCGCGGCGACCACCTGTACGATCTCATCGGCATTGATGCCCAGCATCGTCACGCCGGCGAATCGGTGTGTGTCAGCGTCCACCAGCACCGTGATCACACCGATCGTTTCCCCTTCCTCCTTCGCACGCGACACCTTCGACATCTCCCGCTCCGACACCAGGAACCGACGCCCATGTTGCATGGCGGCGCGCGCGTCATCCTCCTGCATCCCGATCCGGCCCAGCGGCGGATCGGTGAACATCGCATACGTCGTGATGCGACCATCCGCAGTGCGACTGCCGCCGGTGTGATTGGCCAGCACGATCTCGTGGTCCTGCCACGAGGTGTGTGTGAATGCACCACGTCGATTCACATCACCCAGGGCCCAGATCCCGGGGACGGACGTTTGCAGTGTGCCATCGACCGGGATGTACCCTTGCGCATCCAGTGCCACACCGACGGTCTCGAGCCCAAGCCCGGCGGTGTTTGGAACGCGGCCGGTTGCGACCAGCACGTCGCTCCCAGTGATCACCGTCGCGCCGCCACCAAGAACGACGGTGACGACTCCCTGCGCATCGCGCGACACCGAATCGATCACGGCCCCCGTGATGATCCGGATCCCTTCCGCCTCGAGCATCGCCGTCAGCCGCGCCGAGATATCCGCAGTCTCCCGACTCGCGATCGCGCGCGACGACTCGATGACGGTCACGTCGCTGCCAATCCGGCGAAAGATCTGGGCGAACTCGAGGCCGATGTAGCTGCCGCCGATCACCACCAGGTGCGGCGGCGCCTCGCGCAACGACATGATCGATTCGTTCGTGAGCGGGTTCGCGTCAGCCAGGCCCAAAATCGGCGGCAGGAAGGGGCGGGTGCCGACGTTGAGGTACACGCGCGACGCATGAAACGTCTGGTCGCCGGCGCGTACCACGAACCGGTCGCCCTGCCGTCCGTCAAGCACTGCCCGACTTCGCACCAGCTGCAGTCGAGGCGTTCCACCCAACCAGCTCTCCAATCCCGTGCGCGACGATGTCACGATCGTCTCCACCCGTGCCATCGCGGCCGCGAGATCCACCTCCACCGATCCGACCCGAACGCCAAAATCGGCGGCTCGACGCGCCAGATGCGCAACCCGCGCCGTCTTCCGAAGCGTCTTGGTTGGCGTACACCCGACGTTCACACAGCTGCCACCAACCAGTCCGCTCTCGAACACCACCACCGTCTCGCCGCGCGACGCCAACGTCGTGACCAACGGTGGCGTCGCTTGCCCGGTGCCGATCGCCGCCACATCGACTTCGATCGGCACCGTCGTCACGCCGTAACCTGCACGCCCTTCCAGAACGCCACCCGATCAGCCACCGCTTCTGCTCCCTTCATCGGTGTCGGGTAGTACCAGACGGCATCGCGATTCTCCATGCCGTTCACGCTCAGCGTGTGGTAGCTCGCGGTTCCTTTCCACCCACAGGTGCTGTGCAGGGCGCTTGGCGTCACGAATTCGTGCTTCAGCGCAGCGGCCGGGAAGTAGTGATTGCCTTCCACCACCACCGTGTCGTCACTCTCCGCAACCACAACTCCATTCCACGTCGCCTTCATTGCCGCTCCAGTTCGTGTACGAGTGTCCGTCGTGATGTATCGGCGCAGGTACGCCGAGTTCCTGCCAATCGATCGCGGCCACGTGGACCGTCCGTCGCTACGCCGCCACCGGCTCCATCCAGACCTCCCAGAAACGCTCCTGCGCATCGGTGAACAGTTGCACGATGCGCCACCCTCCCGCCGCCGTGACCGCCGTCAGCCGCGGCAGGTCGTACTTGCAGCTGACCTCAGTACGGATCGTCTCCCCGGCATCGAAGTCGAACGACTCACCGAGAACCTGAACGGTCTGCCGTACCGTCGACTCGAGATGCATCTCGATCCGGCTTTCGGCGTCATTGAAGCACGCGCGGTGTCGGAAGGTTGCCAGGTCGAAGCTCCCGCCAAAGTCACGGTTGAGATGCGTCAGCATGTTCAGGTTGAACGCCGCCGTCACGCCTGCCGCATCGTTGTAGGCCGCATGGAGCGTTGCGGCATCCTTGCGGCGATCCACGCCGAGCACCATGCCGCCGGTCGGGCCCACCATCTCGCGCACGTCGCAGAGGAACGCACTCGCATCGTCGAAGGTCAGATTCCCGATGGTCGAGCCGGGGAAGAACGCCACTCGCCGCGCGTCATCGGGAAGTTCCGGCAAGGTGACACCCTCCGAGTAGTCAGCCCACACCGGCATCACATGCACAGCTGGATACTCCCGGGCCCGCGCGGCAGCGACATCCATCAGCTGCTCGCGCGCCACATCGATCGGGATGTACGCCACCGGGTCACGCAGTGCGGCCAGCAGCGGCCGCACTTTCGTCGCGGCACCGCTGCCAAGTTCGATCAACGCCGTCCGCGGTCCCATCAACGCGGCCAGGTCCGCGGCATGCGCGTCGAGAATCGCCGTGTCGGTGCGCGTCAGGTAGTACTCGGGCAGATCGCTGATCCGCTCGAACAAGGCAGCGCCATGCGCGTCGTAGAACAGCGACGCGGGCAGTGTCTTCTGCGATGCGCTCAGTCCGTCAAGAATCGTTGTGTGCAGTGGCTCGAGCAGCGACTCGTCCACATGCGACGGTGGAAAATACGACGTGGTCATCGGAGATCACCGGCAAGGCGAATGCTCGTGAACTGCCACCGGGCATCGCTGGGAAAGAAGTTGCGGTAGGTGTGCCGCGCATGACTGGCCGGCGTGGCACAGGAGGCGCCACGCAGAACCCACTGATCGCTCATGAACTTGCCGTTGTATTCGCCCAGGGCACCCTCAGCGGGCTGATACCCCGGGTACGCCAGGTACGCGCTCTGCGTCCACTGCCACGCATCGCCGAAGAACTGCTGTGGCCCGGTGCGGTCGTCAGCGCCTGGATGGAAGCGCTGCGCGTCGACGTATCGACCCGTCAGTGCATGCTCACGCGCTGCGACTTCCCACTCCGGTTCAGTCGGTAGTCGCATCCCCGCCCAGCGCGCAAACGCATCGGCCTCGTAGTGACTGATGTGCGTCACCGGTGCGTTTGGATCGAGGGGATGTTGCCCGGCCAGCGTGAATTCATGCCACGCATGGTGCAACTGCTCCCAGTAGAGCGGTGCCTTCCACTGTTGCGTCTGCACGGTCGCCCACCCCGCACTGAGCCACAGTTCCGGCCGACGGTAGCCACCGTCGTTCATGAATTCGGTGTACTCGGCGTTCGTCACCAGCCGGTGAGCGAGCCGACTGGCGGCAACGTACGTCCGGTGGCGCGGTGCTTCGTTGTCGAAGTGAAAGCCGGCACCTGCATGCCCGATCTCGTGCACCCCTTCGGTCAGTACCTGCCATCCCTGCGGCACCGGCGGCGTGGCCGATATTGCTGTGGCGAGATATGCAGGCCGCATCGGGTTCGTGAAGAATACATGCTTGATATCGGTCACCAGCAGCTCCTGATGCTGCTGCTCGTGATGCAAGCCGATCTCGATCAGCGACCATGCCGGATGGGCGTTGTCGTCGCTAATCTCGTGCAGCAGCCGCTGCATCGCATCGTCCACCGAGGCGCGATAGGCATACACCTCGGCTACCGTCGGTCGTGTCACCAGCCCGCGTTGCGCCCGACAGTGCCGTTCACCAGCCTGCACGTAGTACGAATTGAACAGGAAGGCATACTTCGGGTTGAGCGGCTGATACGATGCCAGATGCGGCGCCAGCACGAAGGTCTCGAAGAACCAACTGGTGTGCGCCAGATGCCACTTCGTCGGGCTGACGTCAGCCATGCTGCTCACGACATAATCTTCGGTCACCAGCGGCTGGCAGAGTGCCTCGGTCGCAGTGCGCACCACGCGGTACCGTGCCGCGAGTGCCGCCGGTCCGGTGGCGGCATCACCACCGGCTGTGTGCTGCGGATCGCGATCGAGCGTGGTCTCGGTCAGCATCGTTGCCGGAGCCATGGGTACCTCCACTGGTGATGTCGTGTTGGAGCAGGTGTCTCGCCAAAGATCATCGGACACCTGGCCTGCC